>JAPPOI010000174.1 GCA_028818055.1 Boseongicola sp. | reverse complement strand
CTGCAGGAGAGTCACGCTTAGAGCAACCGACATACGGCACGAACGATGGCAGAGTTGTGGGTGAAAAACGGACCAACCTTGCCGCCATTGTCGATCAATGGTCCGTGCCTGAACTTGCTGAGTTGACGCAAAAAATCTCATCAATTGTTCGCCTGCCCCCAGAGCATGCTGAGACATCCAAGCTTCTGCGATATGAGGGCGAACAGCTATTCGACGTGCACTTCGATGGATACGAAGAAAACGGCGCGACGCGGCCAGATTTTCAAAAAGGTGGACAGCGACTCTTTACGACATTGTGCTACCTCAACGATGTCGAAGACCAAGGTCAAACCGCATTTCCTAACCTGAAAGTTGCTGTCAGACCCAAGCTTGGTCGGGTCCTTGTGTTCGCGAATTCGCGACCCGGATCAAACGAAACACACCCCGACAGCGCCCATGTTGGATTCGGTCCAGGCGATGGAATCAAGTGGGTTTTGACCATGTGGTGGAGAGAGCACCACTTTCATATTCCAAGAGAATTTCCCGCTGCAGAAGGCGACTTTCTGTTATACTGAACGCCGTGTATTAGTGTTCGAACTTGTTGTTCCTTGGGGGATGCAATGAAATATATGAAGCCTGCAGCTGTTGCCGCTGCAACGTTGAGCATGTCGACCGCACCGCTGTATGCGGGCGGAGCTGCTGAGCCCCGCGTTGATCCTGAAGTCATGGCACCTGATGTTGTCGCAACTCAAGCTGCGGCAAGCAGTACGGGCGGTTTTGTTCTACCGCTTATCTTGCTTGCAATTATCGCTGCGACGGTTGCCGGATCAGATACGCCGCGCGAGTAAAATTCAAGCAAGATACTTATCAAAAGTTGAATTTTAATTATCTAAAACAGATAGTTATAAGGATTGCTTTATGTTGACTTTGCGGTAGCTGGTTTGGTCGAAGACCGTACAGTTTCGGCCGAACTCAAGCTGAAATGAATCATCGCGAGCATTTTCAATGTGCATATGTCAAATGCACCTTCGGTAACTGGCACTGGAACAAATTCGGGCACCTCAACTGCGGTGACACAATGGATAACGGGCGTGTCCTAGAAAGTCAGCACACCGGTAATGTGGGTCAGTCTTTTCGGCCGCTAGCAACGCGTTCCAGCCAAAGTTTTCGGTCAGGCGTAGCGAAAGTTGTCGATTCGTCCGGCCGGCGATTTTTCAGTCGTACATGGCGCTTAGGTCGACGCTCGAGCGTTTTCCTATGTCAACACTGTGTTTCTGGATGAAAGAATCGGCGGCTTCCCGCCCGGCCGCGCGTAGCTGTAAAATGACTGAGGCTGTTGGCACCAGCTTCGTGGCGACACTCAAATCATTCATTAAAGCGTCGTCTGCAATCATGTGAATGTTGACGTCTTTCATCGCGCCTTCGGCTATCGAGCCCTCGTCGATCAGGCGTTTCACAAAATTGATGGCGCGAAGCTCTCGAAGCAACGAAGAGTTGAAACCAATCTCATTGATCCGATTTAAGATCTCGGTCGGAGAAGTCGGGATTTCGCCCCGATTTAAAGGATTGATGTTTATCACGACAATGTCGGCGGGAAGCTCTGGTTCGAACAACGGAAAAAGCGCCGGATTTCCGGTATAGCCACCATCCCAGTATGCCTCACCGTCAATTTCGACCGCTTGGAATAGGGTCGGAAGACAGGCAGACGCAAGAATGACGTCCGTATTAATCTCGTGCTCCTGAAAGACCCGTATCTTTCCTGTACGGACATTGGTGGCACCAACGAAGAAATGCGGTGCTGAGGCGGCACAAACAGAGTCGTACTCGAACTCTTCAACGATGTCGGACAAAGGGTTTTTATAGAACGGTCCATAATGGTAGGGCGAGAATACCCGCGTGGCAGCATCCGCCATGTTGAAGAAAAGCGAGCTTTCCAAGCCTTGGCTTACCAAAGCTGGCGATGGAGCAAATGCGGTCATCCAGCTTGCCAAGCGCAAATCTGTGATCGATCCAATTTTCGACCATAACCACTCAAGGTTCTCAATAGCGCCCTGCCGCCCGCCCTTGATCAATCCGGCTTTCAGCGCCGCACCATTTAAAGCGCCCGCTGAAGTGCCTGAGATCCCAGCAATTTCGATTGAGTCTTCTTCCAAAAGCCGTTCAAGCACGCCCCAGGTAAAGGCGCCATGCGCTCCTCCGCCTTGCAGGCCCACATTGATCTGCTTTTTGGAAGACGCGCTCAAAGCGCGGTCCAACCGCCGTCGACACTGATCGTGGTGCCAGTGATTTGAGCAGCTGCATCAGACGCCAAGAAGATTGCAACGCCGCCCAATTGTTCGACTGTGGCAAATTCTTTTGAGGGCTGGCGCGCGAGAAGAATGTCGCGCACGACAGTCTCTCGATCCATGTTGTATTCCTTCATGGTGTCCGGGATTTGTTTTTCGACCAACGGGGTCAGGACGTAACCGGGGCAAATTGCATTGGCGGTGATGGGCTCTTCCGCGGTTTCCAGTGCGACCACCTTGGTCATCCCAACGACGCCATGCTTCGCTGCGACGTATGCAGATTTATAAGGCGAAGCCGTCAAGCCATGTGCAGACGCAATATTGATCACCCTGCCCCAACCGGCCTTACGCATCATCGGAAGTGCGGCGGCTGTGGTGTGGAACGACGATGACATGTTGATCGCGATGACTGCGTCCCATTTTTCGGTTGGAAACTTCTCGATCGGATCGACGTTTTGAATGCCCGCGTTATTGATCAGGATATCGCAGACGCCGGATTTTTCGATCAACGCGCGGCACTCTTCGCCATCTGACATGTCCGCTTTGATGTATCGAGCCGTCACGCCGGTTTCTTTTGCGATCTCTTCCGCGATGGCGTGATCTTCATCGCGATCCGTAAAGCTGTTCAACACGACGTTCGCGCCGGCCTTGGCCATCTCCCATGCAATTCCCAGCCCAATGCCAGAATTCGAACCTGTGATGACGGCTGTTTTGCCATTCAATGCCATGCTGACCACTCCTGATTTTTCTGCGTCTGCAATGTTCTTCTTTTGCATTGCAGCAAAATCGAGTCGGATAGCAAGCCTTGAGCGGTCAGAAACTGCGAGCTTCGTATGCTTCAAGCGCGCGTTTTCTACCTGTTTCCGCGGTGACTATGGGGTTTGGGTAGGTTTGATTGGCCGACATGTTCCAAGACTTCGGCACGGCCTTGAAATAGCTGAGTGCCGTTTCTGTCGGCATCAGTTGCCCTTCAGCAATCCAAGCGTTTTGGTAAGCCTCGTCTGCGTCGAACTTTTCCAATTGGGTGACAGGATTGAACACCCTGAAGTAAGGGGCGGCGTCAGGTCCTGATCCAGCGGCCCACTGCCATCCCATCGCATTCGAAGCGGGATCCCAGTCAATCAAACAGTCTTCGAACCATTTCAATCCAACGCGCCAATGCGTCATTAAATGCTTGGTCAGGTAACTTGCGACGATCATTCTTGCGCGATTGTGCATATGTCCGGTGACATACATTTCGCGCATGGCGGCATCCACAAACCGGATACCGGTTCGCCCCTGTTTCCATGCGGTTGCGAATTCACTTTCGCCATCGTCATTCCAAGGGAAGGCGTCCCAACCCTCGCGCCAGTTGCCCGATAGAATATGGGGTGTGTGCCACATCAGGTGATACGCAAACTCACGCCAGACAACTTCTTTCACGAAATGCTCTGCGCCCTTTGCGCCACCAAGCGACGCTTGCATACCGCGATGCCACAGTGTGCGCGCACTGATTTCGCCCCAAGCCAAATTTTCACTCAGTTTCGAGGTCGCCGGTATCGCAGGGAAGTCTCTTTCGGCTTTGTAAGCGTCGATACGTGTCTCAACGAATGCATCAAGACGATGAAGTGCGGCCTCTTCACCAACGCAAATGTGGGGCTGGACGATGGCTGCGCCCCGCTTCATGCGCTTATCTAACTTCCAATCTTTCGGAGACTCGCTACTTGGCCACAACTCGGGCGCGCGAAGCTTGCGCGGTGCAGCAATCAGATCAGAGACAGGCCTGTCTTTCACGGCCCGCCAAAATGGCGAATAAACCTTGTAGAAGTCGCCGGTCTTGGTCTCGACACTCCAGGGTTCAAATATCAAATGAGCCGACACGCTTTTTGCGTCGATGCCGGTTTCAGCCAGCGCGCCTTTTACATTTGTATCGCGCTCAATCTGGTCGGGATCATAGGCCCGGCCCCAGCGAACTGCGGTCGCACCGGTTTCGGCGATAATGTCTTGAAGCACATCCAGTGCCTTGCCGCGTCGAAAAATCAGGCGGCTATCAACGCTGGCCAGACTTTTCGCAAAGACTTCCGCACCAAGTCCGAAACGCCAAAGTGGCGCAGCGCCATAGGTCTCAAATACCTCGTCGAGTATGAAAACAGGGATGATAGGTTGCCCGGTTTCAATACAGGCTTGCAGAACCTGATTGTCGGAAAGTCTTAATTCTCGCCTGACCCACCAAATGATCGGTGCCGATGTATTCACGGTCGCTGCCTCTTGTTGATCACAAGACGTGATCTAGCGCTGCAATCAGACGGTCAACCTCTTCACGTGTCGTGTAGTGTGTGAAGCTCATGCGTAAGACGCCATGCGCAGGATCGATGCCCGACGCCTCGAGAGGTCGAACTGCGTAGAAATCACCGCCACAGACATTGACGTTATGCGGCGCCAGCTCGGCGGCCAGATGTTCGGCCGATCGACTATGGTGGATCGCAACGGTCGGCGCGCGTGTTTCGGCCGTAGCTGGTCCAAGCATGCGCACATCGTTTCGGGATCGTAGGAATTCCAACAGCGGCTGCATCAGCTCGACTTCGCGCGTGCGCATCGCGTCGTGCACAACCTCCGCTCGTTCCGACGCGCCGACGTGAGACAGATCAAGCGATGCATAAAGCGCATCTACATAGTCGGCCATCCCAGCACAGGCGGCTACCTGGGCGTGGTCAGGACCGGCTGGTGTGAATTTCTTGTAAAGCGTGCCCGCATTAAAGTAGTGCGCTTGATTTGGCAGCGCTTCGGCCAGAACGCGGCGCACGACCATGATGCCTTGGTGTGGGCCATATGTTTTATAAGCGCTGAACAGGTAAATATCGGCGCCCAGTTTATCGACATTCGGAAATCCATGCGGTGCGTAACTTACCCCATCAACACAAACCACCGCCCCGGCGTCGTGCGCAATCTGCGAAATCGCCGAAACATCGTTGATCTCACCAATCACGTTCGAGCAATGCGGAAAGCACAGCAGCTTTGCACCTTCGAGCAAGCCACCCAGCGCGCTTAGGTCCAGGTGTCCTGTGTCAGGATCAATCTGCCATTCTCTTACTTCAATGCCCGCGTCCGAAAGCCGGCGCCAAGCTCCGGAGTTTGCCTCGTGATCTTGGTTGGTGACGACAATTGCGTCGCCTTCCGAAAGGTATTCGCGAAAAGCGTTGGCAAGGACATAGACGTTTTGTGTGGTTGAGGGTCCAAAGCTCAGTTCATCTTCGTGCACGCCAAGCATCTTGGACAAGCGCGTTCTCGCCTCGTCCATCTCCTCGCCTCCAACGCGACTGCTGTCGAATGGTCCATAGGGTTGCACTTTCCGCTCGCGATAAAACCGCGCAAGGCGATCAACAACAAAGCGACAGGGATATGACCCTCCAGCGTTCTCGAAGAACGCCTGGTCAGCCAAAGATGGTTCGCGAAACGCGGGGAATTGTGAGCGGATAAAGTCAATGTCGAGTGCCATGCGGGCACTCAATGACGTTACAGAAGCGGGGTCAAGGATGACGTCTCTACGCCGCTGCCGTTGCTCCAGATTTTGGTGCTTTGCCTTCGCGGGATTTCAGCTTTTCAGCTAAACGTTCGGCTGCGGGTGTGACGTAATCGTCCATCATGGAACGAACCGTCCGGATCTCGCGTTCTGAGCCTGATGCCAAACGAAGCGGCTTTTGACCGTTCAGAAGGTAAATCAGGCAATGACAATCTGGCCCATCGATCGACTTCGTCATTCCGACCCCGATGACATTGTCGATGTCCACGGTGGCCAAGATTTCTCCGCGGCCTCGTGGGTTGCGGGAAACGAAGCGAATTTCGCGGCGCAGACGATCAACCTGAACTTCCGGGCGGAACCCGCGTGCAGAGATCGACAGGATCACACCACCACCAACGCCCAATACGGCTGTCAGCATGAGCTTCATGGCAATCATATCTGAGCCGTAGAGCGACCCTGGCAGCAGCCACTGGCCAAAAGCGCTGAGCAACAGCACAATTCCAAGGAAAGTGAGCGCCCACTCGGTCAAAGTATCCGAGGTTTGCTCTTTCATATTCGCCGGACGCAGCCGGAAGCCCCATGCCATATTGACTATTTCAAGGGCTGGCGCGTCCTCATCTACGTCCATGACGCTTCGGATGGCCATAAAAACAAGTCCTATGAAATTCAGATGACACATCGATAGGAGACAAAATGGGCAGGAATAGGTCGGGCTTGCATCAAGACTGTGGAGGTGTATAAGCCCCCGGTCCGCCGCAAGATTGCTTGACCGGCGCAGCCTCTCGTGGATGGGAGTGGTGGACCAGAATGCCCGTCCTTTGAAGTGCGCCCTGAAAAATTGGAGTTCACATGCCGTTTTATGAGCATGTTATGATTGCGCGTCAGGACCTTTCCAACGCGCAGGCAGAAGGCCTCGTCGAACATTTTGGCGCAGTTTTGACTGACAACGGCGGAAAAGTCGTTGATAGCGAATACTGGGGCGTCAAAACTATGGCCTACAAAATCAACAAAAACCGCAAGGGCCACTACGCCCTGCTGAAGACGGACTCACCTGCACCAGCCGTGCAGGAAATGGAGCGTCTGATGCGCCTTCATGAAGACGTGATGCGTGTTCTCACCATCAAAGTCGAAGATCACGAAGAAGGTCCAAGCATCCAGATGCGCAAGTCTGAAGAGCGTGAATCACGCCGCGAACGCCGTTAAGAAAGGACGATAAGCTATGGCATCTAAACCATTTTTCCGCCGTCGCAAAGTTTGCCCTTTCTCGGGTGAAAACGCGCCGAAGATCGATTACAAAGATACGAAGTTGCTGCAGCGGTACATTTCCGAGCGCGGCAAAATCGTTCCGTCCCGCATCACCGCCGTGTCGGCTAAGAAACAGCGTGAACTGGCCCGCGCAATCAAGCGCGCCCGTTTCCTCGCTCTTCTGCCATACGCTGTGAAGTAAGGAGACTGTTATGGAAGTGATCCTTTTGGAACGCGTCGCCAAGCTGGGCCAGATGGGTGACGTTGTCACCGTCAAAGACGGCTATGCACGCAACTACTTGCTGCCACAGAAGAAGGCTCTGTGGGCCTCGGACGCAAACATCAAGCAGTTTGAATCTGAGAAAGCTCAGCTCGAAGCGCGTAACCTTGAATCCAAGAAAGAGGCTTCGGCGCTGGCTGACAAGTTGAACGGTGAACAGTTC
>JAPPOI010000333.1 GCA_028818055.1 Boseongicola sp. | reverse complement strand
ACGTAACCTTCTGATCCCATTGCGCAATTTTCTCCTGCACAACATCGGAACCGGTTACTCCCAATGCGATGCGACCGCTTGCCAACTCGCGCGGGATTTCACCTGCAGCCAACAAAACCAACTCGACGTCTTCGGCGCCTGAAACAACGCCGGCATATTCTCGGTCGGTGCCGGTGCGCTCGATTTGTACGCCCCGCTTGGCAAACCAATTGAACGTGTCCTGCATAAGCCGTCCCTTGGACGGAATGCCCAATTTGATGCTCATGCCAGCGCCCCCCGAACAGCCAGAACGGCGTCTGGGCGAATGACCGCACCCACGGCAGGAAGCTGTGTGCCGGACCCCAACGCTTCCGTCAGCAAGTCATACCGTCCTCCTGTAGCGACAGCTGGCGCGTGATCTGCCGAAAATCCGAACACAAAACCGCTGTAATATTCCATAGAGGTACGGCCGTAACTGGCCTCGAATTGAAGCTGCGAAGGCTCGACACCGGCATCCGACAATGCATCAAGGCGCGCCGCAAGCCGCTCAACTGCGCCACCCAACGCAGAACCGCCGTTGGCAATCGATCGCAAGGTCTCCACGGCCTTCGGCGCGCGGTCGTTAACCGCCAAAATCGCGGCTAGTCGTTCGACCTCACCCGCCGCGATTGGCGCGGTGTTATGCTCGTCTTCCAAAAGTTGGATGCGCGATTGAATTTCGCCGTGCGAGCGAAGTCCAACGTGCGGGATATCTGCTGCCGGCACCGGCGGTGGCGGCGGTGCTGGCTGCGAAAACCGATCAAGCAATGCTTTGAAGCGGGCCGGTCGCCAAAGGTGGCGCAACAAGGCCTTCTTTCTGCGCTCTGGTGTCTCCAAGGCTTCAACCGCTGCCGTCAGTATCCCAAGATCACCAGTTGCCGCTGTTACGGGGAGGCCGTCCAAAGCATTTGCAACTTGGGCAAAGACCTCGGCGTCCGCTTCCGGTTCACTTCCCCCGAAAACCTCGTATCCGACCTGCATGTATTCGGTCGGGCGCGTTTCATCGTCTTCCTGACGTCTGAATATTTCACCAGCATAGGTGTATTTGGCGGCCGCGCGTCCAGCTTCGATATGTCGTTGCACAAGCGGCACGGTGAAATCGGGGCGCAACATCATCTCGCCCCGCAAGGGGTCGAGCGTTACAAATGCGCGGGCGCGGATGTCTTCGCCGTAGACGTTCAAAAGAGCGCCAGCAGGCTGCAAGATCTCGGCCTCGAACACTTCAGCGCCTTCGGCCTCGAATAGCCCTCGCAAGCGCTCGGCTTCGGCTCGGATGTCCGATTTCTGGCTCACCGGTCCAAGATCTCTTGAACTTTGGCGACCATTTCATCAAGCGGGCACTCGAACTGCTGCTTTTGCTCTTTCCATTCCTCAACTGATGCGGTCTCGGCAATCTCCGCGCCAAGAACCAGGTCTTTGATCTGAACAACACCGCGTTCCGCTTCGTCGCTTCCCTGAATAATAGCAACCGGGGACTGTCGTTTATCCGCATACTTTAGCTGGTTTCCGAAGTTTTTCGGGTTGCCAAGGTAGACTTCGGCGCGGATGCCAGCAGCGCGCAGCATTGCAGCCATCGCCTGATAATCTGCCATGCGGTCGCGATCCATGACGGTCACAACGACGGGGCCTTGTGTATCCGCTCCGATGCGACCTTTCATTCGAAGCGCCGCTAGAAGACGGTCGACACCGATCGAAATGCCAGTCGCTGGGACAGCCTGCCCTGTAAAGCGCTTGACCAGATCGTCATAGCGTCCCCCGCCAGCGACCGAACCGAACTGGCGCGGACGACCTTTTTCATCCTTGATCTCGAATGTGAGCTCGGCTTCGAACACCGGGCCGGTGTAGTACCCAAGGCCGCGGACCACAGACGGATCAACGACGATGCGATCGGGGCCGTACCCGGCGTCTGCACAGTAATCGGCAATTTGTCGAAGTTCGTTGACGCCGTCGGAGCCGGTTTCATTGTCACCAACCAAAACACTTAAATTCGAAAGTGTTTCATCGACCGTAGAGCCGGTTGCCTCCATAAATCCCATAACCGTTTTGGCTTGACTGCCATCAAGCCCCGCGCCCTCGGTGAAATCTCCGCTATCGTCTTTGCGACCTTCACCCAGTAGGGCTTGGACACCGTCTGAACCCAAGCGATCCAACTTGTCGATGGCACGCAAAACAATGCCACGTTCTTTTGTTGCTTCGTCCGGCAATCCAGCAACTTCCAGCACGCCGTTCAGCACCTTCCGGTTATTCACCCGGATGACATAGTCGCCGCGTTCAATACCAACGGCCTCCAAAGCGTCAGCCAGCATCATGCAGATTTCGGCATCCGCTGCGACGCTTGCCGTTCCAACCGTATCAGCATCGCATTGATAAAACTGACGAAACCGCCCGGGTCCCGGCTTTTCGTTGCGCCAAACTGGGCCCATCGCAAACCGGCGATAGGGTGTTGGAAGATCATTTCGGTGCTGCGCGAAAACACGCGCCAAAGGCGCAGTTAGATCGTAGCGCAGCGCCAGCCAGGTGTCGTCGTCTGCCTCTTGCCAAGCGAAGACACCTTCGTTGGGGCGATCAACATCGGGAAGGAACTTGCCCAGCGCTTCCACCGTTTCCACGGCCGACGACTCCAGCGGATCAAACCCATGCGCATGATAAACCTTCGCAATTGCATCCAGCATTTGCTTGCGTTCGGTGACGTCTGCACCGAAATAATCACGAAAGCCTTTTGGCGTTTCCGCCTTGGGGCGCGGGGTCTTTTTGACTTTGGCCATAATGGTCCCTCGATCCGTCGCGCGGGGTTTAGCCCGTGGTCGGAGCCGGGGCAAGGAGGGTGCATGAGCATCGCACTAGAAGAACGGTTGGCGTATCTTGAAAAGCTCTGTGATGAGCTGAACAGCGTGGTCACGCGTCAATCAGGTGAGATTGATGTACTCACCCGTCGAATTGCGCTTTTGATGGAGCGCGAGGCACTGCGCGAGGCCGAAGGGACAGGTGGTGTGATCGTCGGCGACGAGAAACCGCCGCACTACTGAGATGTGTCACTGAACTGTCGTATCGCTGGATTAAGCATAGAGTCGCAGGGAACCCGACCTGCACATTGGACGAAGCCGGCTCCAGTATCTCGTCCCAATGAATGCCCTGCCCCCAAACAGGGTTTTGCACCGGTTATCGTCATTTGCGGTTAAGTATCGAACCGTGGCCCTCCTGATCCAGCGTCAGGAGGGTTTCATTTTTGCACAGAACTCGTTTGTTTCTTGGCCTTATGTGCGCTCACTTGCTGACCTACTTTTGCGGCGAAAGGAACACTTCCATGACTTATCAAGCACCCGCAGAAACCCGCGTGGGACACATTCACCTAAAAGTAACCGATCTCGAACGGTCGATCGCATTTTATCGCGATGTGCTCGGCTTTGATGTGAAGCTAAGATACGGATCGCAGGCCGCATTTTTGGCTGCTGGCGACTATCATCACCACATCGGGCTCAATACGTGGCACAGCGCGGGGCGCGATCCAGTGAAACGCGATGCGGCAGGCATGTACCACGTTGCCTTCGTTTATCCTGATCGGAAGGCGTTGGGACTTGCAGTTGGCAACGCCATCGACAACGGCGTCAATGTCTACGGCGCAGCAGACCACGGCGTGAGCGAGGCGGTTTATTTCGACGATCCAGATGGCAATGGCATCGAGCTCTATTGGGATCGCGATCCTTCCCTTTGGGAGCGCGACGCCGACGAAAACGCACAAATGATCAACGCGCCGTTGGATGTTGCGGCACTCGTTGAAGAGGCACGCGCAGCGTCCTGATCGGTCTGGACGTTGCTTTCGACTGGTCCTAACCTCTCGGCTCGGGAGGACGCCATGACAATCGGAAGCAACGTCAAAACTTACTTCAATGGCACCTGGCATGACGGGGATGTTCCCATCATGCATGCTGCCGATCACGGCGCCTGGCTGGGATCGACCGTTTTCGATGGCGCTCGCTTTTTTGAGGGTGTGACGCCGGACTTGGATAAGCATTGTGCCCGCGTGAATGCTTCGGCCAGCGCGTTCATGCTTGAACCAACCGTGACCACGGAAGACATGGTCGCCATTGCTCATGAGGGCCTGAAAATGTTTAGCCCCACCGATGCGGTATACATCCGTCCGATGTACTGGGGCATCGACGGCGATGCGTCTGCGATTATTCCAAAGCCCGAGCGGGTCGGATTTGCGCTGTGTCTTGAAGCAATTCCAATGGCTCCATCCGATGCCACTGTAACTCTGACACGCACGAAATTCCGCAGGCCCGTGCTGGAAGACGCGGTCGTCAACGCCAAGGCCGGATGCCTTTATCCCAATAATGCCAGGATGTTACGCGAAGCCAGAGCAAAAGGATTTCAAAACGCGCTGGTTGCCGACGCAGTTGGCAACGTCGCCGAAACAGCGACCGCGAACATCTTCATGGTTAAAGATGGAGAGATTTTTACACCGGTCGCTAACGGAACGTTTTTGGCAGGCATTACCCGGTCTCGCCACATGACGAACCTCGAAAATGACGGAACCCCGGTTCATGAAACGGTTTTGACGTTCGAGGACTTCGAAAGTGCTGACGAGGTCTTCATGTCAGGTAACATGTCAAAGGTTACGCCGGTCGTGGAATTCGATGGTCGCAATTACCAGGTTGGACCTGTCACACGACGTGTGCGCGAGATGTATTGGGATTGGGCTTTGTCCGAAGGTTCGTGATGACCCAGCCAGTTTACCTCAGTGATCAGCACCTTGCACAGTTGGGCGTGACGCCGGTTGATATTGCCGATGCCATCGAAGCCGCTCTGAAAGAAAAAGCGGCAGGCGATCTTCAGACCACACCCAAGGCTGCGCTTTTACCCGGCGATGGACGATACGTGATGTCAACTTTGGCAGTCGGTTCAGGCAGCGTCATTGTCGTCAAAACAGTTGGTGTGTTTCCAGGAAACGCCGCGATTGGAATACCGGCCATCAATGGCGCCATTCAGGTTCTTGATGCGAAAACTGGTTTGCTGCGCGCCGTTGTTGATGCGAACTGGATCACCGCTGTGCGTACGGCTGCGCTTTCGGCGGTTGCGGCACGCAGGCTTGCTAACCCGGAATCCGAAACCATTGCGTTTGTCGGATGTGGGGTTCAGGCCCACAGTCATCTCGACGCATTTCGCGAAATGTTTCCGCTGAAACGCGTGCTTGCTGTAGGCCGTTCGAAACCACCGGTCGACGCATTTTGTGAACACGCGTCGAAATTGGGTTTTGAGGCCGCACCTTCCGACCCTGACGAGGCCCTGGCGCAGGCAGATATCATCGTCACCTCTGTCACACTGGACTATTCAATCGAACCGTTTTTGGACGCCGAGGCCCTGAAGCCGGGCGCTTTCGCCGCGATTACTGATCTTTTTATTCCGTGGCACGACGCCTCGGTTTCGGCATTTGGCACCATCATCGTAGACGACATTGAACAAGAGCGGACTGCCGAAAAGCCTATGGTTCCTTTCGACTTGGTAAACGATGATCTGACTGGCTTAATTGGCCGTGACGATCTGGTTTGGTCGGGCAGGGAACGCGCCGCGTTCGTATTTCGCGGTATCGCGTTGGGCGACTACGCAGCTGCCAGATTGGTCGTGGAGCGCGCGGCACAGGCAGGCATCGGTTTACGCCTTAACTGAATGTTATGGCCCCAGTTTAGAATCATTCCAAACTCTTGACTTGTTGGGCTCTGAAGCGCATATCTTGAAGCCATTGATTGAGGACGCGCGCATGTTCATCCAGACAGAATCGACTCCAAATCCAGCAACGCTGAAATTTTTGCCGGGCCAAACCGTTCTTGAGGCGGGAACGGCTGACTTCCCAACTGTCGATACGGCGGGAAAGTCGCCGCTGGCGCAGCGGATTTTCTCGGTGTCAGGAGTTGAAGGCGTATTCTTCGGCACTGACTTTGTGACTGTCACGAAAGCCGACGCCACCGAGTGGGACCATGTGAAGCCGGCAATACTGGGCGCAATCATGGAGCACTTCCAATCTGGTGCACCGGTCATCGAAGGCGACACACCATCGATGTCAGGCCATGCGGAACACGACGGCGAAGATGCCGAGGTCGTTGGTCAAATCAAAGAGCTTCTGGATACGCGCGTACGCCCCGCTGTCGCTCAGGATGGCGGCGATATCGTGTTCCACGGTTATGACCGCGGCGTCGTTTATCTTCATATGCAGGGCGCATGTGCCGGATGCCCGTCTTCGACACTTACTTTGAAAATGGGCATCGAGAACCTGCTCAGGCACTACATTCCCGAAGTCATCGAAGTCCGTCCAGTCGCAGCCTAGGCTGTCGGACGGCTTTGCATTTGCCGCGATACAAGCATGTCGGATAACGTCTCCGTTCTTGGCTTCGACACGTCAGGAGCGCATTGCGGTGCGGCCTATTTCTCGGGCGGTGATGTTGTTTCGGCAGCTTACGAAGATATGAAGCGCGGTCAGGCTGAGCGATTGCCTGAAATGATCGCGGAGGTCATGGAAGCCGCAGACGCGGATATTGGCCAGCTGAGCGCGATCGGAGTGGGCGTTGGGCCGGGAAATTTCACGGGTATCCGGATTTCCATCTCATATGCGCGCGGTTTGGCAATGGCGCTTGGAATTCCGGCAGTTGGAGTCGATCTTTTCGATGCGTTGGCGCTGGGGCAAGATCGCGACATGGTCTTGTGCCTGAAAGCCCCACGAGATTCGTTTTACATTCAGATTCGAGCCGGCGCTGAAGTCTCTGACATCACGACGTGGACTCCCGGTAACGATCTAACCTTTCCGTCGGGCGCAATCTGCTTAGGCGAAAACGCCGACATTTTGGCGAACGAACTCGGGATTGAGCGCATGCCGGCCAAATACGCTCCTGCGTCCGCGATTGCCCGGATTGCTGCACATCGGTTTCGAGATACCGTCGATCGCCCGAAACCACTTTATTTGCGCCCGGCCGATGCTGCGCCATCGTCCACTCCGGCACCGACAATCATCACATGAAACCCAACGAACTTGCCGAAATTCATCGCCAAGCCATGACCGTGCCTGTGGCATGGCCCGCTGTTACGTTTGAAGGGTTTTTGGCAGCACCGAATGCCATTCTGGCGCATCACAACACCGGTTTTGCACTGGGTCGTGTCATCGCGGACGAAGCTGAGTTGCTGACGATTGCCGTCGTTCCCGGTGAACAGGGGAAAGGTGTTGGACGCATCTGCCTTTCAGAATTCGAAATCCAAGCCCAAAAGCTTGGGGCAAAGTGCGCATTTCTTGAAGTTGCCTCCACCAATGCCGCAGCCTTAAACCTTTATAAAAGTGCTGATTGGACCGAGATTGGCGTCCGAAAGCGCTATTACACATCGCCGGACGGCACCAAAATCGATGCAATTACGATGCAAAAGCACCTTGGGCGTGCATGACATCGCGTC
>JAPPOI010000382.1 GCA_028818055.1 Boseongicola sp. | reverse complement strand
CCTGACAATTTCCGCTCAGGGTTCGGGCAAATTGTCATCCAGCCACGACTATCCTGTGCGCGGTCGCGGTGGCCAGGGTGTCAGAGCGATGGACGCGGCGATGCGCGGCGGTGATCTGGTTGCAAGCTTCCCGGTCGAACTGGCCG
This sequence comes from Boseongicola sp., assembly GCA_028818055.1. Taxonomy (GTDB): domain Bacteria; phylum Pseudomonadota; class Alphaproteobacteria; order Rhodobacterales; family Rhodobacteraceae; genus JAPPOI01. The sequence goes on along the minus strand of JAPPOI010000382.1, from coordinate 7,327 downwards.
ACCAGATCATGTTGGCAACCACGACCGGACAGTCGATCCGAGTGCCCGTCGAAGGGATATCTTTCCGCTCTCGAGGCGCTGGCGGCGTGCGCGTCTTTAACACTTCGGAAGGTGAAGAAGTGGTTTCAGTAGCGTGGATTGCTGATCAAGACGACGAAGAGTCGGATACGGAAGCTGAAGAATAGTTCCTTAGAACAAAGGATTAATCGCCTCTCGCGGACCAGCGGGAGGCGTTTTCTTTTCGTTAATATTTATTAACAAGATTGCCCGTTAACCATTTGTTAGGAAATAACTTTTCTTAAAATTTGAAGTTTGTCATGTTGGCCTCGGGTGGAGCGATACAGGTGTATTGGAGAGGGTCATGATTAGACTTTTGGTAACCACTGCTGCAGTTCTCACCGCCATTCCGGCATACGCGCAATCCAGTCTCGGAATTCGAGGCGCCGACCTGAGCTTTGGGGCCGCTCAGGACGAATTTGGCACAGCGCAGTACGAGCTGGATGGCAGCGTCGATGTTGCAGTAACCGAATACCATGGTCTTCAAGGTGATCTGGCTTTCTACAACACAGATGGCGGGCTGGTGGGGCAGCTTGGGGCACATTTGTATATGACACCAAAGATCGGGCAAAAGTACGGTGTCTTTGCTTCTGTGTCGGATGTTGATGGACGCTCGATGGTTTGGGGGAACCTCGGGGTGGAAGGGATGCTTTCGTTGGGTGAAGCATCCGTTGTCGAAGGCCGCGTCGGACTTGGGGTGTCGGACGTAAATGGCTTGGATTACATTTTCGGTGGCGTCTCTATTACGCATGAGATTTCGTCGTCCTTGGAAATCGAGGCCAGCCTGGAAGTCGCTGAATTTGACGAAGCATCCTTTAGTGCAGTGTCATACGAGGCAGGTCTCACAGCACGCTACAACCGCGACGGGTCGCCTTTGGGCGCCTACGCGAGTGTGACCTTTAGCGACATGACCGGGCGTGATGGACAACCGGCAGAGACACGGATCAGCGTCGGATTGACCGTAGCGTTAGGAACAACCGGCGGGGTTGACCCAGCAACACGTCCATTCCGTCGGACCGATCCAGTCGCACCGCTTGTTCGACGTGGCCTTTGGTAAACAGGCATCCTCCGGATTGTTCGGGCAATAAGCCCAACAATCCGGTACGATATCCGTATTTTCGCGGAATTGTTCTCATTTGACACGCATTGATCAAATACGTGTCACATTTTCGCCCTCATTGCCCTTCTAATTGCATATGTTGTCGTTCACTCGGCAACAATCGTACCTTCTTCGCGAGTTCGCCGGCACCGTTGCCATACTACACTTGGGGACTCGCATATGCGGAACGATACCGCACCACATACACCGTCAGCATCTAGTGGACATTCTGTCGTCCGCCTTTTGATCACCAGCTATTTCGTTGCCGCGTCTGTTGGCTTGATCTCAGGCACCGACATGAGTTTTTTGGCGTCGCCGTTTATGCCGCAAATGGCAGCCAAGGTGCTGACGGCTGTTGTGGTAATCGCGCTGGCAGCGGGAATCGTATTTGGCGTTCAGCGACGTGCCGCGGCACTGCTTTTGGCGCTGATGCTATTTTGGGCCAGCTATATCGCAAACTTCACAGTCGAGACGGCGCAACCCATTGCTGCATTTTGGCGTGATCTTGCACTGATTGGCGCTCTTCTTCTGACCTATGCAGACCGTGAAAACGCCAGAGCGAACGATGCGGTAGCCTTGGCACAGCAAATAAAGAATCCTTCGGAAATGGAGCTTGTAAAGCGTATCAGCCAGCCGAAGGACGTCGTTAAATCTTCAAAGCGCCGTCCGGTGTCGCGGCAATTTCGTGAAGATTTCGAACATATCCAAGCAGGCTAAACCTTTTCTTTGTCGGTCAGCGCCGCTACATGCCGGTGCATGAGCAAAGAACTTCATATAATCGGTGGTGGATTGGCTGGCAGCGAAGCTGCTTGGCAGGCTGCGCAATTGGGCGCGACCGTTGTTATCCATGAAATGCGCCCAAAGGTGGAGACATTTGCTCACAAAACCGGCGACCTCGCCGAGATGGTGTGTTCAAATTCATTCCGGTCGGACGACAGTGAACAAAACGCCGTTGGGCTTTTGCATTGGGAAATGCGCCAAGCTGGCGGTCTGATCATTGAAATGGCTGATAAGCATCGCTTGCCAGCTGGTGGCGCTCTGGCGGTGGATCGCGATGCATTTTCGCAAGCTGTCACTGCGCGCATCACGGCCCACCCGAACATCACTGTTGAATACGGTGAAATAACTGAGCTGCCGAAGGATGGGCACTGGATCGTTGCAACCGGTCCATTGACCAGCAGCAGTTTGGGCCAATCCATCGCATCAGCTACCGGCGCCGAGGCGCTGGCGTTTTTTGATGCCATTGCCCCGATCGTTTACGCCGAGAGCATCGATTTGGACGTCGCTTGGCGTCAATCCCGGTACGACAAAGGCGAAACCGAAGAAGAGCGTACGGCGTACTTGAACTGCCCCATGTCCAAGGATGAGTACGAAGCGTTCATCGATGCGCTTCTTGCGGCAGACAAAACCGAGTTTCATGAGGGCGAGACAGCGACCTATTTTGACGGTTGCCTGCCGATAGAAGTCATGGCCGAGCGTGGACGGGAAACGTTACGCTTTGGGCCAATGAAGCCAGTTGGCTTGACCAACCCGCATGCCCCCGACGAAAAACCTTACGCCGTGGTGCAGCTTCGCCGCGATAACAAGCTTGGGACGCTTTATAATATCGTCGGGTTCCAAACAAAGATGAAGTATGGCGCCCAAACCGATGTTTTTAAAACCATTCCGGGACTTCAGCAAGCTCGGTTTGCGAGGTTGGGTGGCATTCATCGGAACACCTTCCTCAACAGCCCGACTCTTCTGGACGAAGAAATGCGCTTTCGGGCGCACCCCAACATTCGGTTTGCCGGGCAGATCACCGGCGTCGAAGGCTATGTTGAAAGCGCAGCAATGGGTTTGCTGGCCGGTCGGCTCGCGGCCGCGGAACTCACCGGAGGACAACTGCCCAAAGTTCCGGAAACAACGGCAACGGGAGCGTTGGTTACGCACATTACCGGCGGTGCTGAGGCCAAAACGTTCCAACCCATGAATGTTAACTTTGGCTTGTTCCCACCCGTTGACGCCAAAGGCGGGCGTCGCGGGCGCAAGGAACGGTATCGCGCATACACCGACCGCGCCAAAGTTGACTGGCAGACGTGGCTGACTGAGCAGTCTCAGGTCGAAGCAGCTGAATAGTCTTCTTCTCTGGATTTCGCGCGGTTGCTTTTCTAAGCTTGCGACATGACCAACGAAGACGATGCACCCGCCGGGCTTTGGACGCAGCATAGCGTCGAAGAAACCCAGAAAATCTATGCAGACTGGGCCGACACCTATGATCAGGATGTTGCCAAATGGGGATATGCGACACCCGGCAGGATAGCTTTGGCGTTGCGACTTTCGGGCGCCAATCCCGATAAGCCAACTTTGGATTTTGGTTGCGGGACAGGTCTTTCAGGACTGGCTCTTAAGGCAGCTGGCTTTGCTCAAATTGATGGAACCGATATCTCTCCAGAGATGCTGGAAAAGGCTGAGGCGCACGGCATCTATCAACATCTTTGGCTGTCTGAGCCCGGGCAAATGGGTCACGTCAAACGTGGCGATTACCCCATCATTGTCGCAACGGGTGTAATCAGCCTTGGTGCTGCTCCTCCAGAGACATTGGATATGCTGCTGGATGTTCTTCCATCAGGTGGCCATTTGGCATTCAGCTATAACGAAGCCACCATGTCCGAGCGCAGCTACACCGACAAACTGGATGTGGCCGTCTTGGCACGTGATATTGAGCTTGTGTTCGAGGAAGAAGGCCCCCACCTGCCCGCCAAAAATATGTCGTCGGTTGTGTATATTCTCAAGCGAACCTGATTGATGCCGTTCAGAACCCGCTTTGCACCGTCACCGACGGGACCTTTGCATCTGGGACACGCATATTCAGCCATCCTTGCCCATGACATGGCGCGTGAGCGCAATGGCGAGTTTCTCCTCCGCATCGAGGACATCGATCAAAGCCGGGCCCGTGCTGAATGGGAAGAGCTTATCTATGAAGACCTTGTCTGGCTTGGCCTGACTTGGGATGGCGACGTTCTTCGGCAGTCGACGCGAATGCCAATTTACCATCGAGCCCTTCAAATACTCTGGGACGAGGATTTGATATTTGCCTGCAATTGCTCGCGTCGAGACATTAACGAGGCATTATCGGCTCCCCACGAAGGAACGCCACCCAGTGGTCCGGATGGTGTCATTTATCCATGGACGTGCAGACGCCACGGCAAAGCAAACGGCACGGCGTCGCTTCCGGAAAACACTGCCTTACGGCTCGATATGGAAAAGGTCGTGCGTCGTCTGCGCAAACAGCCTGCTCTCGAATACATCGAAACCGGATCCGTTCTGGCGGCCGCTGGCAAGGCTCAACAGATACAACTCCAGGAACTTCCAAGCACCGTCGGCGACATTGTTGTTGCCCGTAAAGACATGGGAACATCGTATCATCTGTCGGTAGTCCTCGATGATGCAGACCAAGCCGTAACCCATGTTGTTCGGGGGCAAGATCTAGAGGAAGCGACCGCCATTCATGTGGTGCTGCAAAGCCTGCTCGGTCTTCCAACCCCAATCTATCATCATCACAGACTTATCCGAGATAAGACGGGCAAACGTCTGGCAAAACGCGACGATGCGCGGGCAATTCGGACATATCGTCAAGACGGAGCAAGTCCGGAAGATATCCGCCACATGGTGGGGCTTTGATGCGCACGCCATTTGGCGTTGCCCCTACTCTGGCTTCAGAAGTTCGACCTGCTCACCGTTCCGGATTGCCGTGAAAAAGCAGCTTCGCCGATTGGTGTGGCATGCGGGACCAACTTGATTGACGGTGACCAGCAAACAGTCCTGGTCACAATCAACACGAAAATCGACCAGCTCCTGAGTATGGCCTGACGACTCGCCCTTTACCCAGAACGACTGGCGAGAGCGCGACCAGTACGTCACCTTTCCGGTTTCGAGAGTGCGCATGACCGCATCGGCGTTCATCCATGCCATCATCAAGACCTCTCCACTGGTCGCATCTTGCGCAATCGCAGGGATCAACCCTTGATCGTTGTATTTCAGGCTCATCGCATCAAATGCCATTGCGCGTCCTTTCCAAATGACCCGGAACCTCCTATCTAATTTCGCAAGTTGGTAAAAGGAAGCCATGGCTGACACCGATCTGATCAAGCTCTACTCGGGCCGCATTCTTGAACTGGCAGCGGATATACCGTTGACCGAGCGTCTTGACGCGCCGGATGTCACTGTGAAGAAGCGGTCGCCCTTGTGCGGCTCGACGGTAACGGTCGATGTGAATGTCGAAAACGGAAAGATTTCGGCTTTCGGTCAGGACGTAAAAGCCTGCGCCCTTGGGCAAGCCTCAGCAGCTGTTTTGGCGGCAAATGTGATTGGCAGAAGCCGCGAAGAAATATCTGAAGCCCGTGACGCGCTTGAGGGCATGCTGAAGCACGACGGCCCTGCCCCTAACGCGCCCTTTGATGGCTATGACGTTCTTCTACCTGCTCGCGATTTTCGCAATCGCCACGCGTCGATCATGCTAGCCCTAGAGGCGACCCTCGAAGCGATGCAAAGTTTGGAAAGCAAATCCAATACCGCTTAACGCCTTGGTAAAAGGCATTTGTTAGCGACTGGTCCGCAGCCAAGCGGACCCAGCATGTTTCACGATACGGATCTTTCTGAAATCAATCGGCAAGAGCGTTCACAACGTCTTGCGAAAAATGCCTCACAACTTGGTCGTCGCATCGTGGAGATTTCCGGTGCCCTGAACGCCCTTCGCGCGGACACTGAAAGCCAGAATGCCACCCTGACAGAGGCTAAGGACATCTCAAATGCGCTTATCAAGGCGAACAAAAACGTCCGAAAAACCGCGAGTGAGGTTAACAGTCGGGCTGAAACAACCTCAAACGCGGTCGAAACGGCCCTGACGATCGTCAAAGATGCTGCCCCTGCCATGCAATCGCTGGCCAACTGGGTCATGGACCTGCAGCAACGCGCCGTGGAAGTTGAGGCAATCTTGATGGATGTGCTGGAATCCAATGACCGGATTTCATCGATCGCTGCTCAGGTAAATATACTTGCCATCAATGCCAAAATCGAAGCCGCGCGGGCCGGTGAAGCCGGACGCAGCTTTGCTGTTGTGGCTGACGCCGTGAATGAACTTTCACAGAATACCGCGGGCGCCGCCAAAACCATTGATGGACAGATTACTGGTCTCACGTCTTGGATGGAGAAGCTCCAGTTAGACACTCAAGAGTTTGGTCCGATGGCATCCGATGTACGTGCGGGCGCGGCCAATACTGCCAAAGCACTGCTGGATGTGGCGGCCAATGTGGAACGCAGTTTTGCGCAAGCTGCTTCGATTGAAGATCAGGCACGCCGCTCAAATGAAGCGGCAAGCGAACTGCCGGAAGCCTTCGCAAATGTCCGACAGGCATTCTCGTTGGCAAACTCGATGCTCTCTCGGCTCGAACGCGACTTTGATGCTGTGGTCGACAACAGCGAAGAGATTGTTCAGGAGACATTTGCCCTTGGTGGAAAGATTGAAGACGGCCCCTTGATCGAGCGCGTTCAGGATGACGCACGTATCATAGGGCGTCTTTTTGAGGCGGAGCTGGAACACGGCAACATCTCGGAAAACGCGATGTTCTCAACAAAGTATGAGCCTCTTCCAAACACCAATCCCCAGCAGCACTGGGCGCCGTGTGTCGAAACAACCGACAAAGTGCTACCCCAGATTCAAGAAGCTGCACTTCAATCCGACCCACGCGTTATCTTCTGCGCTGCGGTCGATACAAACGGTTACTTGCCCACCCACAATGCGGCTTTTTCACACCCGCAAAGCGATGATCCCGTTTGGAACGCAGCACATTGCCGAAATCGACGGATATTCGGCGACCGGGTTGGTCTGAAGGCTGGCCAAAACACAAAGCCTTTTCTGCTTCAGGTATATCGTCGCGACATGGGTGGTGGTGAGTTTCGCTCAATGAAAGATTTGTCTGCGCCAATATTTGTGAATGGCCGGCACTGGGGCGGGTTGCGCCTTGCGTACTCATTTTGATCACAAAAAAAATGCGCCGCACGTCGAACAGACGGCGGCGCAAGTGGCGCATCTGGCAGATCATGACCGACCGGACCCGGGTCAAGGGTCAATAAGACGGGACAGTGTCAACGCATCGAAGTTGGGGACAGGATGCGAGGTCGGTACTTCCAGAC
>JAPPOI010000001.1 GCA_028818055.1 Boseongicola sp. | reverse complement strand
ACTGCGTTCTCGCTGGCTTGCATGTGTGCATGTGAGACCTGCCTCCAGATTTGATCTTGTCGGGCGTCAACCGGGGGAACAATGCGGCAGAGAACGTTTTGTACTCTGGTACGATTGGCGCAACGATCGAGGCGGCTTTGCAGGGCATCCCTGCGATCGCGCTTTCCCAATTCTACGGCCCCGACAATGCACGTCTGGATAATCCGTTCGAGGCGGCGGCCGAGCACGGCGTTGACACCGTGCGCAAGCTTCTGCGGCACGGCCACTGGGACGATCGCAATTACCGCATTTTCTACAATGTGAACTTCCCACCCTGCCCCGCGGCAGACGTCAAAGGACTGAAGGCCGTTTCACAAGGTTGGCGCAAAGAAACATCCTTTGCCGTCGAGCCACACAAATCTCCCTCGGGACGCATGTTCATGTGGGTCAAAGGCGGCCCGCAACACCATCCAACCGGTCCGGGAACAGACGTTACGGCCAATCTGGACGGCTACATCTCGGTGACACCGCTTCACGCTGACATGACGTCCTACGACACCCTGGACGAGTTACGGACACGGATCGAATGAACGAGACCGCCGAGCGCCAAATGCAGTTCCTGTTCGCTTTGCGCCAACGCGGCGTGACCGACAAACGCGTTCTGGAAGCCATGGAAAAAGTGGACCGAGGCGCATTCGTGAAGGGCACCTTTTCCGAACGGGCATATGAGGACATGCCGTTACCGATTGCTTGCGGCCAAACCATCAGCCAGCCCTCGGTCGTTGGTTTGATGACCCAAGCTTTGGACGTCCAACCGCGGGACAAGGTTCTCGAGATCGGTACGGGCTCGGGATACCAAGCTGCGGTGCTAAGCCATCTTGCACGGCGCGTTTATACGCTCGACAGACACAAGCGGCTCGTTACCGAAGCCCAAAAAGTTTTTGACGATCTGGGCCTGACGAATATCACAACATTGCCGGCTGATGGCTCGCGTGGATATCCCGAGCAAGCGCCGTTTGACCGCATACTTGTCACTGCTGCAGCCGAGGATCCGCCAGGTCCCTTGTTGGCAGAGCTCAAAATGGGCGGTATCATGGTCGTACCGGTCGGGCAGTCAGACGCGGTACAACACCTGATCAAGGTGACGCGTACAGAAACAGGCTATGACTACGAAGAACTTCGACCGGTACGTTTTGTGCCCCTGATTGAGGGGATGGGTCAGGACTAGTGTGACCCGAATTGTGGCCAAGGCTCCGACAAAGAGAGCCCGGACATGCGTGAGGACAGAGCAATGACTTTGAAGAACACGACTTTTAAAGTAATCGTCGGCGGTGCAGCGGTGTTGGCAATCAGTGCCTGCGACCGGATGAGCAATCTCGATTTCGACTTTCGCGGAGGTGCTGGGGCGTTTGATACGTCGGACGCAGCGCAGAATGCGATCGCGGGGGCACCACAACCAGACGCGCGCGGCGTCGTTTCCTATCCAGGCTATCAGGTCGTCGTGGCACGACGTGGCGACACGGTCGGAACCATCGCTTCCCGGGTCGGCTTACCGGCCAACGAACTGGCGCGATACAACGCCATTCCCGAAAATGTCGCACTTCGTGAAGGCGAAATTATCGCTTTACCTCAGCGTATTGGCGACGCGGGACCAACCGGCGGTAACGTTGATGTTGCGACCATCGCGGGCGCCGCAATAGACCGCGCTGACAGCGCCCCGGGTTTGCCGTCAGGTGACCAACCGACACGACACCGTGTTTCAACCGGAGAGACCGCCTTTTCGATTGCCCGAAGCTACGGCGTTCCAGTGTCTGCACTCGCGGAATGGAACGGGCTTGGAGCAGATTTGGCGTTGCGCGAAGGCCAGTATTTGCTGATCCCAGTTCGGACGGGCGATGTACAGGTTGCTGCGCTGGACACTACATCAGAACCTGGCACGGGAACGAACGCGCCGCTTCCTCCTTCAGCGTCCGAGCCGCTTCCTCAGGAAGAAACCGTGGCCGCAGCACCAGCCCCCAAGCCTGAACCGCAAACGAACACGCAAACTGCGGCATCGGACAATTCCCGATTACGCATGCCTGTTCAGGGTCGGATCATTCGGGCCTACGAAAAAGGCGAGAATGATGGAATCGGGATCGCAGCAGATGCCGGCACATCCGTCGCAGCAGCCGACGATGGAACAGTCGCGGCGATCACCCGTGACACTGATCAAGTGCCAATTCTGGTTTTGCGCCACGAAGGCAATCTACTGACCGTCTATGCAGGTGTGGACTCCATCTCGGTGAAGAAAGGCGACAGCGTAAAACGCGGCCAGAAAATCGCTGAAGTACGCGCGGGTTCTCCGGCTTTTCTACACTTTGAGGTTCGGGAAGGTTTCGACAGCGTCGATCCCCTGCCTTACCTGCAATAGCTGATAGGAATTCCGAAGGCTCGGTTAGACGCACGCAATTCGCGTGCGTCTTTTCGTTCCGTATCAATCAATTCCGAATGGCAACGCCTTCGCGGCCTGCCAAATCCACAAAGAATTGCCATGCAACGCGACCGGAACGTGCACCGCGAGTTGCCTGCCACTCGATCGCTTCCGCACGAAGCCTATCGGGATCGACGGAAACGCCATAGGCTGCGCAGTAGCCATCAATCATGGCGAGGTATTCATCCTGACTGCATGGGTGGAAACCAAGCCAGAGACCAAATCGATCCGACAGCGAGACCTTTTCTTCGACAGCTTCGGACGGATTGATCGCGCTTGAGCGTTCATTTTCGATCATGTCCCGCGGCATCAGATGGCGCCGATTGGACGTGGCATAGAAGATGACGTTCTCGGGTCGGCCCTCGATGCCTCCATCGAGAACGGCCTTCAGCGATTTATAGTGTTGATCGTCATGACTGAACGACAAATCATCGCAGAAAAGCAGAAAACGCGCGTCGGTGCCGCGAAAATGTGTAAGCAGTCGACCAATGCTTGGCAGGTCTTCACGCTGAACTTCGACAATCTTCAAGTCTGTCGATTTGGCAACTTCGGCATGCACCGCTTTGACAAGGCTGGATTTTCCCATGCCACGAGCACCCCAGAGAAGTGCATTGTTGGCGGGAAGCCCCGAGGCGAACTGCTGCGTATTTTGCAGAAGGATATCGCGCACCCGGTCAATTCCGTGAAGCAAATCAAGATCGACCCGATTGACCTTGGCAACCGGATCAATGCGGTCAGGGCCCACGTGCCAAACAAAAGCATCTGCCGCGCTGAAGTCCGGGGCATCCAAAGGAGCCGGCGCCATCCGCTCTAAGGCATCGGCAATACGCTTCAGGTCAGCGCCGTCGCTCACGCTTTGGAATCCTCGTCTGGTTCAGGCTCTTCATCGTCAAACTCGGAGTACAAATCCTCGTCTTCGTCCAGAATGCCTTCGGCACGAAGTGCCTCGACGCGTTGCTTTTCGACCAGCTTCACCAGTTGAATGGATAGCTCGTAAAGACCGTAAACAGCGGTAAACAGGATCAGTTGCGTTACGACATCTGGCGGTGTGACCAGAGCGGCCAGTACCAAAATGGCGACCATCGCGTATTTGCGCATCGACGCCAGTCCTCGTGAGGAAGCCAGGCCTGCCTTGCCCATCAGTGTCAGCAAAACCGGCAATTGGAAGCACAGCCCAAACGCCATGATAAACTTAAGCGTGATATCGAGGCTTTCGTTGACCTTACCGAAGAAAACGATGGTTGCATCTTCAACGGGTTGCACAGGCTGCTCGCCTTCCTCACCAACAAGCATATCGGCGAATATTGAGGGAACGTCCGCAAAGCCCAAGAAAAACGCCATGGCCAATGGGGTAACCACAAAGTGCGCAAAACTCGCGCCCAACAGAAACATCATTGGCGACGCAATGATAAACGGCAAGAACGCATTCTTTTCAGTTCGATACAGACCGGGGGCGATGAACCTCCACAACTGATGTGCGATCACCGGGAACGCCAACGCAAATCCGAAAACCATCGAAATGCGGAAATACGTGAAAAGTTGTTCCTGCGGAGACGTCGTCTGGAAAGTTGGGTTAGGATCACCAAGTTCGCGCAAAGTCGCCTTGATAGGTTCCAGCAGGAACTGAAGGATCGGCTCGGCAACCGTGAAGGCGATGACAATACCAACTACAAAGGCCAGTACAGACCGGATCAGGCGCGTTCGCAGTTCGGCCAGATGTTCGATCAGCGGCGCTGAGCTATCTTCGATTTCGTCTTCGGTATTGCTCATGAACCGCTCTCAGATTTCGAAGCTTCTGCAGGCGCGTCCCCTTCAGTGGCGTCCCCAGCGGGTGGTTTCGCATCCGCCTCGTCGGGCTTCTTCCAAGTTTTGGCCATGGATTCCGCGTTCTCGCGAGCTTTTTTCACCGTCTCGGCGCGTTCTTCGGCCAACTTCGCGGTTTCATCACCGATGTTTTTTGCGCGCTCAGATGGCTTTGTCGGGTCCCATTTGTCGAATTTTTCTGCAGCCTCAGACAGCTTGTTCAAACCCATCTTTGAAGGCGACGTCAGATTTTTCAGGTCTTTGGCGGTTTCTTTCATGCCGGTTTCGTCCGCGGCATCTTCCATCGCGCGTTGAAACTCGCGAGCCATGCGGCGAATCTTGGCCGTGAATTTGCCAAGAGCACGGAACATGCCCGGCAGATCCTTCGGTCCAATAAAGATCAACGCGATAATGCCGATTACCAGCAGCTCGCCAAAGCCCAGATCAAACATAGGGGCGCTACGCCTTAAACTTTGTCTTTTTCGTCTTCAGGCGTCACGTCGCGCGCCATTTCGGACGCTTCGTTCTCAAGCTCTTTCTTGCCGTCGTCGACACCCTTCTTAAAGGCTGTGATACCTTTTCCGACTTCGCCCATAAGCGACGAAATTTTGCCGCGTCCAAAAAGGACCAGCACAACGATTGCGATCAGTAGAAGGCCTGGAAGGCCGATGTTGTTCAGCATGGATTGATCCTCGCGACTGTGTTCGAACGGTTATTTAGGTGCAGCCGGGGCCAAGGAAAAGCACCTTCGCGCTGAATCCGACCGGAACTCACGGTTTCCACGAAAGTTTTGCACGTGCAGAAAATCAACTGACAGGTTAGTGTCAGTTGTCCTAAGTTACACACACGGCATCTGAAACCCGAATCGGAGCCAAAAAATGAAACTGAACATCATCGCAGGCCTTACTGCTGCCATAGCTTTTGCTGCACCCGAGGTATCTCGCAGCGCCGGTACAACCGATCCCCACGTGCTTGAGATCGTGACATTCCGCATCGCGGACTCGGCCGAAGAAGCTGAATTTCTAGCAGCGGCGCAGGGAACTGAAAAAATCCTACGCGACAGAGGCGCGCTTGTTCGGCGGTACCTTGTTCGCGACAAGTCTGGTCTTTGGACAGACGTCATTGAATGGACATCAATGGACTCAGCTTTAAGCGCAGCAGAAGCCGTCATGGAAACGAAGGAATTTGCTGCATTCGGCAGCATGATCGAACCAGGAAGTGTCGACATGCGCCATTCCCCGATCTTGTGGCGGATGGAGTAGAACATGCGCCGCACCGACCGACTGTTTGAACTGATACAGATCCTGCGGGACGGCCGGTTGCACCGCGGCACCGACATGGCGGAGCGACTTGGCGTGTCGCTCCGCACCATTTATCGCGACATGGACACTTTGATTGCGAGCGGCATTCCGGTCGAAGGAGAACGCGGGCTTGGTTACATGATGACCGCACCGCTCACCCTTCCCCCTCTGAACCTCTCGTTGACCGAACTCGAAGCGTTACACCTTGGATTGGCAGTTGTGGGCAAGGCCGCCGACGACGAGCTAAAGGAAGCCGCCAAGTCACTGTCGCAAAAGGTTGACGCTGTTTTGCCTGAAGACCGAGCCGCACCCGCTAGCGGCTGGGGGTTTGCCGTATACCCATTTGAAGAGGCGGCGCGTGGTTTTGTGCATATGGCGCCGCTTCGCGCGGCCATACGGTCTCGCCGAAAGATAGACATCACCTATGGCGCACCGGACGCCGAGGAAACCCGACGTATCGTTCGGCCCCTACAGATGGAGTACTGGGGGCGAGTCTGGACGCTAACCTCATGGTGTGAGCTACGCGACGATTTCCGCGTGTTCCGCGTCGACCGCATTCGCACGTTAGATGTGACGTTCGAAAGCTTTGAAGAAGAGCCAGGAAAGACGCTTGGTGATTATATGGATCGCGTAGAGAACAACGCGTAACAAACTAAGATCATTTGTTTTTCTTAGGAAACGCAAAGCATCTTTCGCGCCGCATCATTAGCCACATAACCGTGCCTTGCGCGGGCAAAAACACCGAAGGAACGATGGCCTTGATCTGCGTTCCATCGTGCTCCAACCGAAACTCGACGAGGCTTTCACGTCCCATGTAACGGCTTCGAAGAACCGTGCCTTTGGCAGCCGTGCCATCCTCGATCGTTGGATTGGGTCCCCGGCCACTTCGATCAAAATCGATACGAACGTGCTGAGGTCGGATAACGATCTCCATGTCCGTTCCATCGGGCACCCCTGGCGTCAGAAAATCGCCAAATGCCGTGCTGGTCAGGGCGCCCTTAACTTTGCCGGGTATGACATTGATATCGCTGAAAAACGCGGCGGCCATTCGATCGACTGGAGCGTTGTAGATGTTATATGGTGCACCACTTTGCACGATGCGCCCGTCCCGCATCAGAGCGATTTCATCCGCCATCCGCATGGCCTCTTCCGGCTCGTGCGTAACCAGCAAAACCGAGGTTTGCGTTTCCTTCAGGATGTCGAGGGTCTCGTCCCGGATCCCGTCTCGAAGCCGATTATCCAAGCCAGAAAACGGCTCATCCATAAGCATGACCCGCGGTCGCGGTGCCAGGGCCCGCGCCAAAGCAACGCGCTGCTGCTCGCCGCCTGACAATTCATGGGGATACGCGTTTGCGAAGTCACCCATATGGACACGTTCCAGCATCTCGCCGACCCGGCGCGACTTGTCAGACCGCGAGCCATCCAGACCAAATCCAACATTGGCTTCAACTGACAAATGCGGGAACAAGGCGAAATCCTGAAACATCAGACCAATTTCGCGCGTTTCTGGCGGCTGGTTCACGCCGGGGCCGAAAAGTACCTCGCCGTCCAACATGACCTGTCCAGCATCCGGAGTTTCGACCCCTGCAATCATGCGAAGCGTCGTGGACTTTCCGCAGCCCGAAGGTCCAAGCAGGCACGTTATTTGCCCTGGCGGGATTGAAAACGAGACATCTGAGACGACGTTTCGACCGCCGAAACAGCGCGTCAAACCGCTGACCTTAAGCCCATCGTTCGGTTGCGTCACACCCGCCTCGCCTTAATTCCCGACGAATGTTGTCGGGATTTCAGCGATGTAGCAATCTCAACCTCGCGCCGCAACCCCGGCGGTTTGCCGCATTCCAAGAAAAACCGCGGCAAATCCAACCACTAAGACCGCAACACAGATCGCCAACAACTGCGTGTATTTGTGTGCTTCAGGAAGAATTAAGGACCAAAACGCGGTGTCGCGAGCGAAGTACGCGTAAG
>JAPPOI010000448.1 GCA_028818055.1 Boseongicola sp. | reverse complement strand
GTATGACGCAGCAACGCTGGCTAAGCACTTTAGTGAACCGGATCTGCGTCGCGAGTTGCTGGCAGAGTGGGCACACATCCTTCACAGTTCCGCAGGCGTCTTCGCCATCAGAAATGCGCAGCCGGATTTGGACGCAATTGACCAAGCTACGGCCGCCTATGAAGGCATTATTGCGCGTGAGAAAGAGACCCTGGAAGCCGCGGACCACTTTGCGGCGGCTGGTAGCAATGACCGCATTTGGAATTCTCTGCAAAAACTGGCCGAAACAGCGCCTGAAGTGTATGTTCGATACTTTGCCTCCCCAGCGATCGACGCAGCATCCGAAGCTTGGCTCGGCCCGAACTATCAGATGACCGCACAGATTAACCTAGTTCATCCGGGTGGCAAAGCTCAGCGGATGCATCGCGATTACCACCTCGGGTTCCAAACGGCTGAACTTAGCGCGACCTATCCAGCGCACGTTCATGACCTTTCGCCACTGATGACGCTTCAGGGCGGTCTTGCCCACTGCGATGTTCCAATTGCAAGTGGCTCAACCAAGTTGCTTCCATTCTCTCAAATGTATCGCCCGGGATATGCAGCTTGGCGTCGCGACGACTATCAGGCGTATTTCGAAGAAAATTTCGCGCAACTTCCTCTTCAAAAGGGTGATGCGGTATTTTTCAATCCGGCGCTGTTTCATGCAGCCGGCGACAATACGACAAAAGACGTCCATCGCATGGTCAATTTGTTCCAGGTCTCGTCTGCATTTGGCCGGTCGCTCGAAAACGTCAATCGCCGCAGAATGTGCGAGGCGGTTTATGATGCTCTTGCGTTAGCGTGGAATGACAAAACGATGTCCGAAGCGGAATTGGACGCAGTACTGGGATCGACCGCCGAGGGATATCCGTTTCCAACAAACCTCGACACCGACCCACCTGTGGGTGGCCTGGCACCAAAGTCACAAAAAGAGCTTATGAAAGACGCTATCCTCGCGGGCTCTGACAAATCTGAGTTTGTGGCAATCCTCGACGACTTGGCGGCACGTCAAAGCGCCTAAGACACAGAAAGCTAAAAGGCATCACGCAACTTTCAGATCGGTAACGTTCTGAAATAAAGTCATATTCTTTGATATGCCGAGAAAGTGTATGGAACTTGTTTAAGTTTTCATTGCCTCGGGGTGTTCGCTGAGATTTCTTTTTGGAGAAACCGAAACCGAGCTCGACCTTATTGCGAAAACTCTACGTCATGCTGAATAGAGCGAGATTTGTGTTCATCTTCATTTCGATAGTCGCAAGTGCTTCACTTGTGTCCGCGGGAGACGTTGCGGACTGCAATCAGGGTGAAGACGTCGATAGAAGAATCCGCGGCTGCACGAATTTCATAGCTGCAACAACCAACGAAACACATCTTGCAATTGCGCACGTGAATCTTGGCATCGCGTTCAACGCAAAAAATGAAGTCGAAAGCGCTATCGAAGAATTCGGGAAGGCGATTAACGCTCAGCCTGATTACTATCTGGCTTACTTCAACCGGGGCGTCGCCCATTGGCAAATCGGCAAGCTGACCAAATCGATCGAGGATTTTGATCAGGCGATTGCCTTGAACCCACTAGACCCGGACGCATTTGACGGACGAGGACTCGCAAAAGCCGATTTCAACGACTTCGAAGGGGCTATCGAAGACTACACAAAGGCCATAGAGCTTGAGCCGACTTTTGGAGCTGCCTACCATCATCGCGCATTGTCTTACGGACGTTTGGGCGAGCTGGAACCCGCCGTGGCTGATTTGAACAAAGCGCAAGAGCTCGGTTGTTTGCGGCACGGATGGTGTCCGCCTCGAGGAAACTAAAGCTGATCCCTTGGCGTTTTTCCCGAAAAGAAAGCGTCAAGATTGTCTAATGCGCGAAATCCCATAGCGTCTCGTGTTGCTACAGTCGCGCTGCCGATGTGGGGCAACATGAAGACATTCTCAAACTTTGCCAATTGAGGGTTCCCGCCAGGTTCCTTCGCGAAGCAATCCAAACCTGCGGCGCTCAATTGGCCGCTTTCCAGTGCATCGATCAATGCGGCTTCATCAACCAGAGCACCCCTCGCTGTGTTTATGAACACAGCGTCCTTCGGAAGCTGCGCAAACCGTTCGGCATTCATGAAACCAGCTGTTTCAGGCGTCGCAGGACAATGCAGCGACAGAAAATCTGCCTGTGGAAGCAAGCTGTCGAGTGTTTCATGAAATGTTGCGCCGCTTTCCTGATCCTCAGGCAGGCGCGATCGGTTGTGATAGTGAATATCCATCCCGAAGCCGCGGGCCTTTTCGGCCATCGCACGGCCAACCCGCCCCATTCCGACAATCCCAAGGCGCGCGCCGGTGACCTGCTTGCCGACCATGAAGGCTGGTGACCAGAAGTTCCATTCTCCGTTGCGCACGATGCGATCGCCTTCCACCGCCCGCCGCGCCGCCCCCAGCATGAGAAGCATCGCAATCTCTGCTGTAGCGTCGTTCAAAACATCGGGTGTGTTTGTCACAGCGATTCCTTGGGCGTTGAGCGCCGGAATATCGCAATGATCAACGCCGACCGAATGGTTGGCGATGATCTTCACCCGAGGATCAAGACGCGCTGCGACCTCGGCCGAAAAATGTTCAGAATGGCATGGAATGATTGCGTCGACCTTGGCACTCATCTCGACGATTTGGTCGGCGGAATGTTCGGTATCATCCCAGTTTATGATGCAGTCGTAATCTCGCTGAGCCCGCTCAAGGGTCGCATCGCTTAGACGTCGTGTGATCCAAATGGCTTTTCGCGTCATTCGTCTTTCTTTTTGATGGTGTCTTCCCAAAAGTCATAAAGCGCCATCAAAATCACCAACGCCGCGATCACCATGAAGGGAAAGCCACCCCAGAAGCCAGCAAAACCAGTCGAAATGCTGTGAGATAGGCCTATTACGAAGGTCATCATTAGTGCTGTACCAATCGCACCAACAATGATGGCGGTTGTTCTGGACATGGTTCAGTTCCTTCTCAATCAGCCTCTTTCAAGACGTTTTGCACCCTACTAGCAGTTCTCAGCAATCTAGAGTCCTCTTCGCGACCGCCGATCAACTGTACGCCGATAGGAAGTTCATTTTCGCCGACGAGGATCGGCAGTGTCAACGATGGCAACCCAACGAAGGACGCGAGACGACAGAAGATCGGATCACCTGTCTCGCCCGAACTTATCAATGGCGCTTCGCCCGTCGCCGAAGGTTCAATTATGGCGTCAAAGTCATTGTACAACTGTGCAAAGAACAGAAATGCCGAACGTCGCACCTCAAGTGCGTCCTGATATTGGGCGTCACTGATTGTACGTCCGCGTTCCACAACGGGTTGCAGTGTATGGCTAAGCTTATTCCAACTTGCGGCAAGTGGCTCAGCTAGATGATGGCAAAACTCGTACTCGTGGATAGTAATATGCACCTCGGCCAAATCGGCGAGTGTGTCCGCTACAGGCAAACGCTCCACCCGATCACCAAGAGCCTCAAGCACTGCCTCCATGCCTTCTCGCGTGTCTGAAGCCATAAGATCGTGAAATGGAAAGTCCAGCCATGCAATTGCAGGCTCAATTTGGGTCTCCGCCAATGCGCCACCCAGAAAGTCTGGTCTTGGTCTTGGCAAGCTTGCGTCGTCTTGCGGATCATATCCGGAGATAGCATTGACCAGCAAAGCTGCGTCCTCTAGTGTCCGCCCAAATGTTCCGAGATGATCGAGGGTTGTAGAGGTCTGAAGCACGCCTGCACGTGAGATCATTCCGCGAGAAGGTTTGAACCCATAGATCCCGCAGAACGAAGCCGGACGAATGACAGACCCACCGGTCTGCGAGCCGATCGCCAACGGAACCTGATTGGCAGCCACCGCAGCGGCCGATCCGCTGGATGAACCACCCGGACTGCGCAATGGGTCGTGCGGATTGGTCGTGTCAGTGGGATGGACGAATGCCAGTTCGGTCGTCTTCGTCTTGCCCATGATCACGGCGCCTGCTTCGATCAAGCGATCAGCTACCGTTGCGCTCTTATCGGGCACCCGATTGTCAAAAAGCGCGGAGCCACGTCGGCACGGGACATTTGCTGTATCAATGATGTCCTTCAATCCAACCGGAACGCCATGCAGAAGTCCGGTCGCGCGACCAGTCCTTCGCACGCGATCCATCTCGCGAGCCTGTTCCAGCGCACTATTCTCATCAAGATGAGCCCACGCCTTCAGCGTACCATCGGTTTCGGAAATGCGCTTCAGGCACGCTTCGACCAAAGCCTCCGAGCTGAGGCTTCCGCCAACGATCGCCTGAACAGAGTCCCGCGCCGTCAAAAGGTGAAGATCACCTTTCATCAGGGAATATACTCACCAAACAGGTAATCCGGGAACCAGAGCGCAATGCCTGGGAATTGGTACATCAAGACCATCGTCAGAATGACGATGCCAAGGTACGGCATCAGGCCTTTGAAGATCTCGATCAACTCGATCCGGCTCTTCAAGACCCCCTTCAAATAGTAGGCGGACATGGCCATAGGCGGGGTCAGGAAAGACGTCTGCAAATTCAACGCCACAAGCATCGCGAAGAAGTAGGGGTTAACGCCAAACGTATCCAACATGGGCAGGAAGATTGGAACGAAAATGATCAGAATTTCCGACCACTCCAGCGGCCAGCCCAGAAGGAAGATGATCAACTGCGCCAAGATCAGAAACTGCCATGGCTGAAGGTTCATGGCGAGGAACCAGTGTTCAATGATGTCGTGCCCGCCAAGGAACGAGAACACACTGGCGAACGTCCAAGAACCGACGAACAACCAGCACACCATCGCGGTCGCCTTGGCCGTCAGGAAGACACTTTCCTTCACCTTCCTCCAGGTAAGCGATCGATACAAAGCGGCAAGCACCAGCCCGCCCAACGCACCCATGGCGGCGGCTTCAGCCGGTGTCGCAAGTCCACCAAGTATCGAGCCAAGAACCAGCATGATCAACACCGTCAGCGGTACAAACGACACCAACAGATTGAGGTAAACTTCCGACCGCGGCGGAATGTCTTCTTCCGCTGGCTTAGGAGCCAAAGACGGGTTCCACCAAACACGTATGATCACATAGACGATGTAGAGACCCGCAAGCAGTAGGCCGGGGAACACGGCAGCCGCGTACAGCCGCAAGGGCGAAAGCTCTGCAATGGCAGCATAGACGATCAGCATGATCGACGGTGGGATCAGAATACCCAGTGTACCACCTGCGCAAATAACGCCACTTGCAAAGCTTTTTTGATAGCCTGCATTTGACATGGCCGGATACGCCAGAAGGCCCATCAGCGTCACAACCGCTCCAACAATGCCGGATGCCGTCGAGAACACCGCACACGTCAGAAGTGCGGCAATGGCCAGCGAGCCCGGCAAGTTGCGCGCCGCTTGATAGAGCGAGAAGAACAGTCGATCGACGATATTCGCGCGTTCAACCACGTAGCCCATGAACAGGAATAAGGGGATGGCGACCAACGTGTCGTTTTCCATCACCGAATAGGTGTTCTGGTTCAACAGGTAGAAGATGTTGTTGTTGAAAATATCGCCGATGCTGGAAGGAGCGCCGGAATAATAAGCGTAGTAGCCAAAACCGACGCCCATCGCGACAAGTGTGAACGCAATTGGGAAGCCCAAGAGCACCAGCACAATGAAGAGGCTGAGCATCAAGATGGCAACTTGAGGGTCTGTCATTGTCTTTTATTCCTCAGATTATTTGTTGCCACCGAGCCCAAGCTCGGGGTGGTCTTCATCGACATGCATCAACATGTCCTCGGTTTCGTGGACATCGTCGAGGCGTTCCAGCCACTTGCCGGTGCGCATGGCGATCCAGCAGCGCATTAGCTCTGCGATGCCTTGTAGCATCAACAAGAAGCCTGCGACGGGAATGAGTGTTTTGAAGAAGTAGATCTGGATCCGGGCAGGACTGTTCCAGCTTACTTCTTTGTAGCGCCAGCTATCGGATGCGATTTCCCAACCGTACCAGAACAGCGCCAGCATGCCTGGGAAGAAGAAGAGGATGTATAGGACGAAGTCGACACGCGCCTGCCAGCGAACCGAAAACAGCCGATAAAGCACGTCACCACGCACGTGGGCATCTTGCGCCAATGCGTAGGCACCCGCCATCAAGAAAAGGGCTCCGTACATCTGTACCATCATGTCGAACGCCCAGACCGTCGGCGCGTTCAAGACGTATCGAACGAAGACCTCGTAACTGACGCTGAGTGTCAGGATCAAAATGCACCATCCAAAGGCGCGTCCGACCCATTGGCTCAGGCCCTCGATGGTATGGATTATATTGACCATTGCCCCACCCCTATTTTGTCGCCTGCTGACAACCGGGGGCCGCGCGATGGCAGCCCCCGATATTTCCTAATACTTCGTGGTATTAGGAGAAGTAGTGTGCGTAAGCCAGTTTGTAGTCTGGCTGGTTCAGGTTCAGGTAGTTCATCACCCGCTTTGCATACGCCTTCTGGCTGTCAACGACCTTGGCAAAGAACGGATCTTCGCCTGAAATGCGGTCAACCACGATATCCCAAGCGTTCAGCTGCTCTTGCATAACGCTGTCTGGTGTACGGTAGACGTTCACACCCTGCTCTTCTTGCAAGGTCACAAGGTCATCTGCATAGCGGTTTGTATTGTGCCAGTAGAAGTTCGAGTTCTCAGCTTCCGAAGCGTACTTCAGAATGGCCTTCAACTCGTCAGGCAGTGCATCGTACTTGCCACGGTTGAACGAAACTTCGAAGAATTCCTGGCTCTGGTGGAACGATCCGAGGTGGTAGTGCTTCGAAACGTCCTGCATACCAAAGTCGCGGTCCGATGTTGGGTTGTTGAATTCAGCCGCGGCGATCAGGGCCGTCTTCATAGCAGGCTGGATTTCAATGTCTGGTAGCTGAACGACTGAGATTTCCATTTCGATATGAACGGCGGCAGCCAAACCAACAGTCCGGTACTTAAGACCGCTCATCTGGCTGGCATCAGTGATCTGCTCTTTGAACCAGCCCATTGGCTGAGCAGGCATCGGCGAGTTGAAGAACGAAACGACGTTCAGACCGAGCGACGCCATCAATTCATCAAACAGTTCTTGGCCGCCACCGTAATGGATCCAACCAAGTACTTCCTGAGAAGACCAACCGAAGCACGGACCTGTTCCAAACAACGAGGCGGCCTTGGACTTAGAATACCAATAAGCAGGCACGTAGTGTACGGCATCCAGAACGCCGCGGTGGACAGCGTCTTGCATTTGGCTGGTTTTGACAACGGAGTTGACCGGCAAGAGATCAATAGTCAGCGCACCACCCGACATCTCGTTGACGCGGTTCACATAGGATTGAGCATTCTCCAGAAAAATGCCGCCGCCCCAGGCAGCTTGCATCTTCAATGTCGTCGCCTGTGCCCGTGCCACCGAAGGTGCGGCAAGGGTTGCGGCGCCGGCCAAGGCAGCTCCACGCATAAATTTTCTGCGGTTCAAGGTCATGTCTTTCCTCCCAGATTTGACATATTTTTTTGGAAACCTAATTCTCGAGGCCCACGCGTC
>JAPPOI010000041.1 GCA_028818055.1 Boseongicola sp. | reverse complement strand
GCTGAATGGTCCGCTCTCGCGTGAGATACTGCAAAGATGCGGTGTTGCCGGCCTTTCCAATACTGAATTCCCATGGATGTCTGTGCAGACCATGTCGATCGCGGGACACTCGTGTCTCGCGTTTCGCATGTCCTATGCTGGAGAGTTGGGCTGGGAACTGCATATGCCACGCGACGCGGCTGTGGAAATTTATCAGTCGCTAGCACAAGCCGGAGAACCACTTGGTCTGAAGGACTATGGGTCATTCGCGATGAATGCACTCCGCATGGAGAAGGGTTTTAAAGGCGCGGGCGAGCTGACGAATGAAGTCACGCTAACCGAGGCCGATGTCATGCGGTTTGTGAAGACCGACAAGGACTTCTTGGGCAAGCCACATGCTTTGAATACCGATATGCCTTGGGTCTGTGCGTATCTGGCAATCGATCCGAATGGAACGGAAGACGGCCACGGTGGCGAGGCAGTTTTGTTGGACGGCGATGTCGTCGGATCGACGTCCTCGGTGGCTTTTGGACCGACCATTGGGAAGATATTGGCGTTTGCCTATCTGAAACCCAAAGCGGCCGCGCCGGGAACCAGCCTCAGCGTCGTGATCGCAGGACAACCTCGTAGCGCCGTTGTACTTGCAGAACCCGCGTATGATCCGGAAAGTGCCAAACCAAGAACGGATGAAATTAAGGAACCAGCCGAATGAGTTTGCCAGATACAATGCGCGCCATGGTCACGATGGGTCATGGTGATTTGGACCAGATAGTCTGGCACGAACACTGGCCTCGCCCGGAACCTGCAGCCGGAGAAGTGCTGGTCAAAGTGGGCGCGTGCGGTTTGAACAACACTGACGTGAACACGCGTGTCGGGTGGTACTCCAAAGAGGTGACCGAGGCGACCTCCGGAGATGGTTTTGACAAAGTCGGCGAAGAAGATCCTTCGTGGGGCGGCGCACCAATCGGGTTTCCGCGGATCCAAGGTGCTGATGCTTGCGGTGAGATAGTTGCTGTTGGTGATGGCGTCGATCCTGCACGCATTGGCGAGCGGATTATAACAGACAATTGGCTGCGTGATCCTGCAGACCCGCTCAACAAGTCCAAAACCGGCTACTTCGGGTCCGAGCGTAACGGCGGGTTTGCGGAATACACCACATTGCCTACGGAAAACGCTATCGCCGTGAATTCGGATTACTCGGATGCAGAACTTGCAACGTTCTCTTGCTCGTATTCTACAGCGGAAGGGATGTTGACCCGAGCGGGTGTTACGGCTGATGACACCGTGCTTGTTCCCGGCGCAAGCGGCGGAGTTGGCGGTGCGCTGGTTCAGCTTGCAAAGCACCGCGGGGCAAAAGTCATCGCGCTTGCTTCAGAAGCAAAGCACGCCGACGTACGGGCTCTTGGCGCAGATCTTGTTCTGCCAAGAGCACCGGAAAACCTGCGGTCTGCGCTTGGCGACGCAAAGGTCACTGTGGTGGCAGACGTTGTCGGTGGTCCGGCCTTTCAGGGCCTTCTTGAGGTTCTGGAGCGCGGAGGACGTTACACCTGCTCGGGTGCCATCGCCGGACCGATCGTGGATTTCGACTTAAGAACTTTTTATCTGCATGACCTGACATTTACGGGTTCGACTGTAATTGATCCGTCGGTCACCAAGGCGCTTGTCGGATACATCGAAGCAGGGGTGGTGAAGCCGGTTTTGGCGGCGGCATATCCGCTCAAGGAACTGCATGCCGCGCAGACGGCCTTTATTGAAAAGCAGCACACCGGAAATATTGTGGTTGTGCCGTGACACGCCAAGTCTGGGATAACGCGCTGATCGCTGCCCGGAACGCGCATGCCAGCAACTCTGCTGCGGTAGAGTTCTGCGATTTTCCCAATGATATCAGAGCTCAAACAGTTGACCCTTTTGATATTCCCGCCGCGTCGCTGATGGCCTCAGATGCGAATTTGAAGGCCTCAATATACCCAGAATTACGGGATGCGTTTATCGCTGCTGGACCGGTCGCCCATTGGAGAGAGACGTACAAGGAAACGGATATTGGCGCCGATTTCATGGATCGATTTGCGTGCTATTGCCTGATTGGCAGTGGCGGAGCATTTGATAGCCAACAGGCCTGGGCTTGGCTCGTTTATATGCCACCCAACCTCTACTACCCGCACCATCACCATCCCGGTGAAGAGATCTATTTGGTTGTTGCGGGACAGGCCGAATTTTACTCCGATGGAGATGATCCTGCGATATTGTCGTCTGGCGCGGTCCGGCAGCATAAATCAAACCAACCCCACGCCATGCAAACGTTCGATGATCCGGTTATGGCCATGGTGATGTGGCGAAATGGGTTTGAGACTCCTCCAGTTTGGACCGAAGAAAGACCGTTGCCATGAGAATTACTCGCATCTCGGTGTACCACGTCAATCTTCCCTTGGAGTATCCATACTGGCTTTCCGGTGGTCGCCTTAAGTTCGAAGTGCTCGACGCCACACTCGTAAAAGTCGAAACCGATGACGGCGTCGTGGGTTGGGGCGAAGGCACACCATGGGGACACACATACGTCCCGGCGCACGGTCCGGGCATCCGAGCCGGTATCGAGACAATGGCACCCTTCATCATTGGTTTGGACCCGAGAAAAGTTCTCGAAGTAGAGCGCGCGATGGACATGGCTTTGCCCGGGCACCTTTATGCCAAGTCACCAATCGATATGGCGTGCTGGGATATTGCAGGGCAGGCTGCCGGATTGCCGATTGCGGATCTCATGGGTGGCGGCTCGCGGACCCCGAAACCTATTGCCTCGTCAGTGGGTGCAAAAACCGTCGAAGAAACCCGGGAAGTCATGGCGCGCTATCGGTCGCGCGGTTACATCGCGCACTCTGTGAAGATCGGCGGAGATGTTGCACGTGACATCGAAAGGATTCGCGACGTCGAAGCGAACCGCGCACCGACGGACATCATACTTTATGACGTCAACAGAGGCTGGACGCGTCAGCAAGCAATTCAGGTGATGCAGGCGACCGAGGACCTTTGCGTCATGTTTGAACAACCGTGCGAAACCTTGGACGACATCGCCGCCATATCGGGTAAGCACTCAGCGCCGGTTTCGGTCGACGAGACATTGGTCACGCTGCAAGACGCAACGCGAATTGCACGTGACGGCATAGCCGAGGTGTTTGGAATCAAACTGAACCGGGTGGGCGGATTGACCAAGGCGGCTCGAATGCGTGATGTTGCGCTGGCACACGGGATCGACATGTTCGTCATGGCCACAGGTGGTTCTGTGTTAGCAGATACCGAAGCACTGCATTTGGCGGCAACAATACCGGACGCTAACGTTCACGCGGTCTGGGCTTGTCAGGACATGCTGACCGTCGACATTGCCGGTGGTCGCGGGCCTCGCAACATTGATGGTCACTTGCATTTACCGGAGACGCCCGGTCTTGGAGTTCACCCCGATGAAAGTGCACTCGGAAAGCCACTTGCAGTCTATGAGACAGGCTTATGAAGATCACACGTGTATCCCTTTGGCATGTGCCGCTAACCAGCCACGAAGCCTATTATATGGCCGACGGGAAAGCATGTGAGACTGTAGAAACTGTTGTTGTCGCTCTCGACACTGACGATGGTTTCAGGGGATGGGGCGAGGTCTGCCCGATCCCACATTACCTACCGGCTTACGCGCGCGGCGTTGCTCCGGTTTTGACCGAGATTGCGCCGGTTTTGTTAGGAGCGGATCCGGTCGGACCGGACGCTGTCATGGCGCGCGTCGACGGTTGGTTGCAAGGACACGTCTACGCCAAGTCAGCACTGGACATCGCGCTGTGGGATCTGACCGGCAAAGCCGCCAACTTGCCACTATATCGATTGCTTGGCGGGCGTCAGGCCAAAGATATGCCGCTCTACCACTCGATAACCTGCGTGGCGCCTGACGACATGGCCAAGATGGCTCGTGAGGCACAAGCCACTGGAATTAAACAATTTCAGGTGAAACTTGGTGCCGATGCGAACAATGAAGCTGACATAGCGAGACTGCGCAAGGTCAGGGAGGCAGTTGGCGATGGCCCCTTGGTCTATGGCGACTGGAACTGCGGAGCGACCTCTCTGGATGCTACTCGGGTCGCGCGCGCGGTGGCAGATTTGGACATCATGATCGAGCAACCTTGTGCGACGATCGCAGATTGTGCACGGGTCAAAAACGCCTGCGGACTGCCCATGAAACTTGATGAAACTGCGCACGACATTCCTAGTTTGCTTGAGGCGCATGCGCTTGGCTGTATGGACGCCGTAGCATTGAAGCTCTCAAAGTTTGGCGGTCTAAGCGCCACGCGCAAGGCACGCGATTTGTGCCTGTATTTGGGGGCCAAGATGTGCATCGAAGACACGTGGGGATCTGACATTACAACCTGTGCGCTTCTTCATCTTGGCGCCTCCACACATCCGTCGCGCGTTTTGAATGTCTGCGATCTGTCTGGCTATGTTTCACCAAGGCTGGATGCAAATGCGCCGACCAGACAAAATGGTCGAATAGAAGCGCCAAACGGTGCTGGGCTTGGTGCCAATCCAGACCTCGACGTGCTTGGCGCGCCCGATCTCGTTCTCGACTGAGGTATTCCGAAATGAACCGCATTCAAACGCAATCTGAATGGATCAACCGGGCGAGGGACGTCCTTCCAGGTGCTGGATTTGGGAACTTTGATCCAGGCATTGTTATTCGCGAAGGAAAAGATGCCCGTGTTTGGGATGAAGATGGCAAAGAATACGTGGATTTCCTGATTGGGTCTGGTCCCATGGTTCTTGGGCACGGCAATGCCGAGGTTCAGGAAGCGGTTTTTGAACAAATCCCGCGTGGCATGACATTCTTCGCAAACAACTCACTTGGCATTGAACTGGCTGAGGAAATTTGCCGCGCTGTCCCTTGCGCAGAGCAATTACGATATGTGTCGACCGGTGGTGAAGCCGATATGTACGCCATGCGTTTGGCACGCGCGTTCACCGGCTGCGACAAGATTGTCAAATTCGAAGGTGGATATCACGGCATGTCGGCCGAAGCGCAGATGAGCCTTGCACCCTCGCGTATGGTGAACTTCCCTCAAGCTGTGCCGGATAGCGCAGGAATACCGCAGTCTGTGGCCGACGAAGTCCTCGTTGCGCCCTTCAACGACATCGAGTTCTTGCGTTCTCTTCTGGATGAGTTCGAGGGCCAGGTGGCTGGTATCATCATCGAGCCGCTGCAGCGCATTGTCCCGCCTGAACCGGGATATCTTCAAGCCGTTCGCGACGAGGCGACCAAACGCAATATTGTCCTCATCTTCGATGAGGTCGTCACCGGATTTCGTTTCTCCTATGGAGGTGCGCAAGAATA
This sequence comes from Boseongicola sp., assembly GCA_028818055.1. GTDB lineage: Bacteria > Pseudomonadota > Alphaproteobacteria > Rhodobacterales > Rhodobacteraceae > JAPPOI01. The sequence goes on along the minus strand of JAPPOI010000041.1, from coordinate 23,706 downwards.
CTATGGCGTAACACCCGATGTTTGCACTTTGGGAAAAGTCATTGGAGGCGGCTTCCCCCTGGCCGCAATTGTTGGTCGCGCGGACATCATGGCCCACTTTGATAAATCGATCGTTGGTGAAGAGGGCTGGCTGATGCAGCTGGGAACGCTATCGGGCAATCCCGTGGCAGCCGCGGCGGGATTGAAAACCCTCGAGATATTGCGGCGAGACGGACAGAACGAACGGTTTCAAAACCTCGGCAAGAGCGTCATGGATGCGGTTCGCAAGGCATTAGAGCCGACCGGGCACCCGTATCAGATCGTTGGTGAACCAACGCTCTTTGATGTCCTTTTCATTGACCACAAAGTTCGGGACTATCGCGACACCGTCGCTGCGGACAAAAAGCTGAATGCGACGTTCAACGAAGTACTGCGCCGCGAAGGTGTCTTCAAAGCTCCTGCGAAAACCTACCCCTGTCTTGCACTGACCGAAACAGATCTTCATCTGACCGCTGACGCCTTACAGGTTGCCGCCGAAGCACTGACATAAGACCTGACAGCAGGATCACGAGCGCGCGCGCTTCGCCTAAATGTATCCAATTGGGGCTTCCGCCCAGGAAGGCGTCTAAAGTGTGACTTTGCAGCCTTCTTTCGCAGACCGATACACAGCTTCTTCAATTTCAATGACTTTAAGATATTCGTTGGCCAAGTTCTCGAATTGGGCTCCATCCAAAAGGGCTGCAACAACGTGGGCATTCAACGCGTGGACGCAGTCGCCCGCAAATCCCTTGTGTTCAACAACTTCGAAGATCTTCTTTCGGGTCATGCTGCCTTTCTCGCGGAACCAGACCGACCCGTCGCCCATAATTTCCAACACTCCGTCTGTGCCTTCAACATGTCCTTCGCCCATCGTGAAACGATGGTTTTCCGCCAAGTGATCAATGTGACGATTTCCGTCCAACAGAGCACGAACGTTCCCCGGAAAGTCAAAAATAATATAGCCGGCGTCTTCGCCAGAGATTGCGGGATTAAGTTGCCTTAGATCGGCATAAACAGCCTGAGGCTCGCCCGCGAGATATCGATAAGTGTCTATCCAATGCACCCCGGTTTCATGGACCAAAAACCGCTCCATTTGCTGGAAGTATGGTTGCCTGTCCAAATATGCCTCTGGGCCTTGTCCGTCACCTGGCCTCATGCGGAAAGACATGTTTTGGAGCGTCCCAATGCGACCCGCGTCTACTTCGGATTTGATGACCCGATACCACGGCTGAAAGCGGAAATTCTCGTGCACGATCAAGGTTGCGCCAGCCGCCGACGCTTCGGCCGCGATTTCCCGCGCTTCTTCAAGCGATCGCATGAAAGGCTTTTGGCAAATGATCGTCTTTGTCCCATGGCTGAGCGCCTGCCTGACGACGTCGGCCTGTGCGACTGGTGGAACAATGACGTCAAGAATATCCGGACCAAGAATTTGAAGCATCTCGCCGACGTCGGAATAAGTCGGTGCGCCCGAGATCGCAGCTTTGGCTTCGTCTCGGTCACACACACCGACCAATTCAGCGCGTGGCATGCGCGACCAACTGTCGAAATGAAACTGTGCAAAATACCCTGCGCCCACACAGGCGACTTTCAGGTTTGTCATGGCGGTAATTTCTCCCTGCCCGCAACCTCGGTTGTCCTACGATAAGTGTCAATTGCGTTGCGCATTTGTAGGTAGACTTAAGCGCGAATGTCGGCATCATCCTGACAAACTGGAGGAGTCCACGATGAGCGACTGGGAAGTATTCGCAATAAAATATGCTGACCGTTCGGGACCAAGGCGCCGAAAGGACAGTTTCATTTTCGACGACGCTCACGACGTTCCTCATTCGATCGACTATTTCATGTGGCTGCTTCGCAAAGGTGACAGAACGATCCTTGTCGATAGCGGCTATGACGCAGAGGAGGGCACCAGAAGGGACCGACCAATTCGATTGGACCCCGGTGATGCACTGCGTCCTTTCGGCCTGAAACCAGAAGACATCGATGATCTGATTGTAACCCACTTACACTATGACCATGCCGGCGGGTTGCACTTGTTTCCAAAAGCCAAGCTGCATTTGCAGGCGGCCGAAATGGCGTACGCCACAGGGCCTTGTATGTGCCATGATACCTTACGCGAGCCTTTTACAGCAGATCACGTGTGCGAAGCCGTGCGGCGAGTATATTCCGGTAAAGTAATTTTCCACAAAGGTGACGGGCAGATCGACGATGGCGTCACTGTTCACTGCATAGGTGGCCACAGTCGCGGACTTCAATGTGTACGAGTGAAGACGTCAGCGGGGTGGCTGGTGCTTGCTTCAGATGCAACGCATTTCTACGAGAATATCTGGTCGCGAAAGCCTTTTCCAATTGTCGTTGATGTCGAAGACATGCTGCGTGGGTTTGATACTTTGGAACGACTGGCAAGCAGCCCAAATTTGGTTGTCCCGGGTCATGACCCGCTGGTGTTCGATTATTTTCCGACAGATATGTCCGACAATATTCTCAGGCTAGATCGAGGGCCGACCAAAGACGTAGCGCGTTAAGCCGGAGCGAGCCCCCGCAAGACCCGTCTTGCCGCTTCAACGATGGGTTCTTCGACCTCGCTCAGAATGCCGACCCGGTCAAACCGATCGGCATCGGCGTCGACCGCCGCGCGCAAGGCTGTCCCGAAGACCATTCGCAATTCCGTGCCGATATTGAATTTTGCGATGTTTGTCGTGCGCGCGAGCTTTGTCCTTTGTTCGAGCGGAACGCCGGACCCTCCGTGAATGACCAGCGGAACATCGGTGATGCTTTCGATTGCTCGGATGCGTGCTTCGTCCAATCCGCCTTCTTTGTTCTGTTGCAAATGAACGTTGCCAACGGAGATTGCCATTGCATCGACGCCTGTTTCCCGAGCGAACTGCGCTGCCTCCTCCGGATCGGTCCCGAGTGAATTATCCCCGGCGGCATAGCCGACAAATCCGATCTCACCTTCGCACGACACCCCCGATGCGTGTGCCAGAGCCGCAATTTCTGCAGTTTCCGCGATGTTTTCGGCTAATGGCTTTCGTGACCCATCGAACATAACGCTCGTGAAACCGCTTTCGATGGCCTCGCGACACTCATCAATCGTGTAACCGTGATCGAGATGCGCAACGACAGGAACCGAGACGCTTTCGGCAAGATGCCGAAACATCTTGCCAAGAACCGGTAACGGAGTGTGCTTCCGGCACGAAGGACCGGCTTGTAAGATGACAGGAAGACCTTCTGCCTCGGCTGCCGTGGTATAGGCGCGCATGTCCTCCCACCCCAAACATACCAAACCGCCCACGGCGTAGCCGTCTTTAAGGGCGGGCTGTAGTACCTCTGAAAGAGTTGCCAGCGCCATGTTAGGCGCCTTCCGACGGCCCAGGATGGCCGTCTAGGAATTCAGCAAGGTCGTTAGGATACGGTAGCGCTGGGGCACACCCAGGGCGCCCGACCACGATCGCTGCGCACGCTGATCCGCGAAGAACAGCCCCTTTCATGTCCAGCCCATCGGCAATGCCGGACAGAAAACCCGCCATGAAACTGTCACCGGCGCCCGTTGGTTTGAGGGCCTGCACTTGATAGATCCCAGTCCGGATCTCTTGACCGTCAACAAAGGTGATCGCACCTTCCGGTCCCATTTTGTAGACCACCGCCTTTGCAGATGTTTCTGCCAGCTCTCGTGCTTTGTCCAAGCCCTTCTCAATACCACCAGCCATGAAACCGAACTCTTCGTCGTTGCCGACGATGACGTCGCTCATCGCTCCGGCGCGCGACAGCACATCAGCTGCAACCTCGGGCGATGGCCAAGAATAGGGGCGATAATCGATATCGAAGATGATGGGCAGCCCTTGGGCACGCGCAGTTTCGAACGCGTGAAATGCAGCCGAGCGAGAAGGCTCCGCCGCAAAGACTGTACCCGCAGTTATGAATGCGCCGAATGGCTCGAAATCCACGCGATCAACGTCTTCGGGCGTCACCTGAAAATCGACGGCACCATTTCGGTAAATTACGGTTTGGTGGCCCTCCAGAACACTTTCATAAACCGCAAGCGACGTTCTAAATTCACCACCCAATGTGCGGATGTATTGGGTGTCGACACCATATCGATCGAGGTTGGAAACGCAGAACTCTCCAACCGCATCATCTGACACCGACGTGATCAAGGATGCTTTTGAACCAAGCTTGGTCAGTCCGACGGCAATATTCGCGGATGAACCTCCGATCCCAGAATCGAATGTTGTTCCATCACGCACTTTCGTTCCCGGCGGCGAAGGAAAGAAATCCATGCCGACCCGACCAAAGACAGCGAAGTTGCGCTTCTTTATGCCATCAATCCAAGTATCCATTCCGACTTGGTCCTTTATGCGTTCTGATATGGGCGCGAAGATATCGGCCTTGCAACCGGTTGCAAGCCTATTTCGAAAGAGGCTTCAGCGTACTTCTTTCAACGACGTGGCATTGGAATTTCTTGGCTTCTGGCGCTTGCTCTGGACCGATCAGCAGAGATGTTACCAAATCAATCGACTCATTGATGATGCTGGTAAGAGGCTGGTGAATGGTCGTAAGCGCAATATTCTCCCAGCGCGACATTTCCATATCGTTCAGTCCGATAAGTCCGATATCAGCTGGGACATTCATGCCCGCAGATTCGATGGCGCTGAGTGCACCAATCGACAAGACATCATCGCCACAAAAATAGGCCTCGGCCGGATCTGTTTTCAGCAGCCTGGTCATTTCAGCGCGTCCGGCATCGAATGAGTAGGCAGAAGCAAAAGTGTGTGAAACCTCGATGCCTGCCTGTCGGCTTGCCGCGTTCAGGAAGCCTTTCAATCGGTCTTGTGTCGAGGTTGCTTGCTCCGGGCCACCCAAAAACGCGATCTTCCGGTATCCTCGATCGATGAGAGTATTGGCGGCAAGTTCACCGCATTCGATGTTATCGATTCCGACGATGTGAACGGATGGATTGTTCGTCAGTCGGCCAAAAGAATGAACGATGGGGATTTTTGCTCGTTGAAAGGCTTCGGCAAACGCAGGAGGCAGGGTAGATGACGCCAGTATCACCCCATCAACAGAATACTGTCGCAGAAGTCGAACCGTGCGCTCGGGATCATCGCCATCGTCAAGATTGACAAGAAGTGGCCTCAGGCCGCGGTCCTGCAATCCCTTGGTGAAAAGGTCGAATACCTCAAGGAAGATTGGGTTGTGAAAGTTATTGGAAATCAGACCGATGAGTTGAGTACGTCCGGTCGTGAGACTCGAGGCCAATGCATTGGGGTAGTACCCCAGAGTCTCCGCGGCGCTTTCGACTTTTTGACGGGTTTTTTCCGAGACAGACGCACCTTTGGTAAAAGTGCGCGAAACGGCCGACGGTGAAACGCCTGCCAATTCTGCAACATCTTTCAAAGTTACCGCCATGGAACCTCCAACCCTTAGATTGGTACCATTCGCTGCGGTAACTGCAACCGGTTGCAACTTGCCAACGCCACGAAAGAAAAAGGCGACGCACAGCGCCGCCTTTCAAACTAATCTGCGAAGAGCTCTTATTCCTCGCCGCCGTCCTCTTCAGACTGCTCGTCTGCTGCGGCCTCTTCTGCACCCTCTTCTGTTTCGCCCTCATCCTCTTCGTCGGACTGAGAGGCGAGACCCGAAGGTGCCTGGATGTTGGCAATCACGAAATCACGGTCGATCGTTGGCTTTGCACCTGCTGGAAGATCGATCATCGAGATCGTCACTGTGTCGCCAATTTCCAATCCAGCGACCGATGCGGTGATGCTTTCTGGAATGTCGCCAGCAGTAACGCGTAGCTCGACTTCGGGACGGACCATGGTGAGTACGCCGCCCTTGCGGATGCCTGGGCAGTCGTCTTCGCCTTCAATCTCGACCGGAATGTAAAGCGCGATTTTCGATGTCCGCTTCAACCGCATCAGGTCAAGATGGGTCGGAAGGTCTTTCACAACATCCCGCTGCACGTTCCGGCAGATGACGCGTACGTCATCATGTCCATCAACTTTCAGGTTGAACAGCGTTGCAAGAAAGCGGCCTTGCTTCAACTTTTTGAACAGTACGTTGTAGGGGACGTTAATCGGAAGCGGATCTACGCCGCCGCCATATACGATGCCAGGTACGTGCCCATCTCTACGAGCTTGACGAGCGGCCCCCTTGCCTGTCCCCGTCCGTACCGTGGCGTTAAGATCAGGGATCTCACCAGCCATGGGTTTTCTCCAAATTTTCAATTTTCGGGCGGCCTCCAAGGGTGTCCGCCCACGAAGCCGGGCGTATAACGAGGTTCCCTCGGTTTGGGAAGGGAAAAATTGAATGATTTTCGCTAATAGTTCCCAATCAAGAATTGGGTGACGCGAGCTTAGCTAGCGGGATTGAATACCGAAAAGTTCGGATCAATCTGACCATAAGCGCAATTGGCGTTCAGCAACGCTTCATGTGCATCGGCCGGAGGCAGTTCCGACAAGAGATTTAAGTCGACATAATTCGCAACCAAATGTTCGAGCTTAGGTTCGGTTACGTCGGTCAGATCCCAAGTTACAAAGCCGCACACCAGATTTCGGTTGCCGTCATAGGTCCCCATGAAGTCAACCGCGCCCAAGAATCTGTCCACCGGATACCAGGTGATCCTGTACCCAGTCAGGTTCGTCACCGGACCACGATTTCTGGGGAACGCTTGTTCCAGAACACCGTTCGACGTCATGCTGGCTGGGGTCGCAAGTACTTTCATGCGGATGACAGGAAGAGCGTTCTTCGGCTTGCTCTCAGCAAAGCCGGCTTCAATATCATCGAACAGCGTAGACGTCGCTGATATCAGCGCGGCGGCCTCTTCGGGGAACTCGTCAGCAGCATTGATGGGCGCAGCCACAGCCATTGCGCTTGCGACCATTAAAGTCACAATCGCCGCAACCGCAGCAGTCGGTTTCAACAAAACAGCCCACGCACTCTTCATGACGCTCAAAATACGCCCTTTGAGCAAATACGGCAAGAAAATGGCTGAAACCGGACATACTTGTGGTCACCGACCGCGTCTTCTGTGCATCAATCGGAAACAGTAAGCTTGTTTTTAGGCTTAGTTTCCTGATCCACCTCTATTCCCAATCGCCAGAGAATCCCTTCGGCACCAGCAGAATATCACGGTCAACTTGGCTGATATCGCGCTTGCCACAAAATGCCATCGAGAGATCCAGCTCTTTGTGGATGATCTCGAGAGCCTTTGTAACACCAGCTTCACCCATCGCGCCCAGGCCATAGACCCATGATCGACCGATCATGGTGCCCTTGGCGCCCAGAGCGACTGCCTTCAAGACGTCTTGCCCGCTTCGGATTCCTCCGTCCAACCAAATCTCAACCTTGTCACCCACGGCCTCGACGATTGGTTCCAGCATACGGATTGAACTAAGCGCGCCGTCCAGTTGGCGCCCACCATGATTAGAGACGATGATCGCATCAGCCCCGACTTCGGCGGCTTTCTTGGCGTCTTCCACATCCAAAACACCCTTCAGGATGACTTTGCCGCCCCACATGTCTTTGAACTTTTTGATGCGATCCCAATCCAATGACGGATCGAAAGCTTCGGCTGTCCACGAACTTAGCGAGGACGGGTCAGATACACCCTCCGCGTGGCCAACGATGTTGCCGAAAAACCGCCGCTTCGTGCGCAACATCTCGAGACCCCAATGGACCTTTGTCATCATGTTGGCGACTGATGCCGCCGTCAGCTTCGGAGGTGCCGACAGACCGTTCTTCAGGTCCTTGTGGCGCTGTCCCAGGATCTGCAGGTCCACTGTTATCACGATGGCCGAACAATTCGCAGCGCGCGCGCGATCGAAGAGGCGCTGCATGAAGTCGTCGTCCTTGAGCGTATAGACCTGAAACCAGAATGGCTTCTCGGTATGTTCAGCCACGTCCTCGATCGAACAGATCGACATCGTCGAAAGGCAGAAGGGCACACCAAACTTTTCAGCAGCTCGGGCAGCTTTGATTTCACCATCGGCGCTTTGCATGCCGGTCAGGCCCACCGGCGCAAGCGCGACAGGCATAGCGACGTCTTCGCCGACCATCTTGGTGCGCGTTGTTCGGTTGTCCATGTCGACAGCAATACGCTGCCGCAATCTCAACTCTGCGAAATCAGAGGTGTTTTCGCGAAATGTCTGTTCGGTCCACGACCCGCTTTCCGCGTAATCGTAAAACATCTTTGGGACCCGTCGCTTGTACAGGCGCTTGAGATCCGCGATTTCAGCTACAACGGGCATGGCGTAGTTCCTAGTTTTGGTGAGAAGCTCTTACCAATGTCACAACTTGGGTGCCAGTGGTCTACGTGCCACACCACCATTTCCTAAGTCCGCCGGACACAAAGCCCCGCAAGGGCATTGATCAAGCGTGGATAGGCCCATCGCCGCAAGCCAAAGCTGCTTCACGGACAGCTTCTGAATACGTCGGATGCGCGTGGCAAGTGCGTGCCAGATCCTCGGCAGCCGCACCAAACTCCATTGCGACGCAGATTTCATGGATCAGATCGCCAGCCATTGGGCCAATGATATGAGCGCCTAGTATCCGGTCCGTTTCCTTGTCAGCGAGGATCTTCACGAAACCATCGGCCGCAAAGTTGGCCTTGGCACGGCCGTTGCCCATAAACGAGAACTTGCCAATTTTGTACGCATGTCCAGCCTCTTTGAGCTGCTGCTCCGTCTGGCCAACGGTCGCCACTTCGGGATGCGTATAGATGACGCCAGGAATGACGCCGTAATTCACGTGACCTGCTTGTCCGGCGATGGTTTCAGCGACTGCCATGCCTTCGTCTTCAGCCTTGTGTGCCAGCATCGGGCCGGTGATTGCATCCCCGATCGCATAAATGCCTGAAACGTTGGTACGCCAATGGTCGTCGGTTTTGACTTGACCCCGATCGGTCAATTCAACGCCAAGCGGACCAAGACCCAAACCATCGGTGTAGGGTTTCCGCCCAGTGGCAACCAAGACGACATCAGCGTCGATCTGATGTTCGCTGTCATCCTTGCGCAGCTTGTATGTCACCTTGGCTTTGGTTTTTAGCGCCTCGGTTTTTTGCACGGCAGCACCCATCACAAACTTCATACCCTGCTTCTTTAGGGTGCGCTGGAATGTCTTCTGAACCTCGGCATCCATGCCGGGAGTGATCGCATCGAGGAACTCGATGACAGTGACCTCAGCTCCTAGCCGATTGTAAACCGACCCCAGCTCCAGACCAATTACACCGCCACCAATAACGATCATCGATTTTGGAATTTTGCCCAATTCCAGGGCACCGGTTGATGTCACAACTGTCTTTTCATCTACCTCGACGCCGGGCAGACTCGATGGCTCGGAGCCGGTAGCAATGACAATGTTCTTGGCCTCGTGAACTTCGCCGCCGACGGCGACTTTGCCGGCCTCAGGAATGGTCGCCCAGCCTTTCAGCCAGTCGACCTTGTTCTTTTTGAATAGGAACTCAATGCCCTTGGTATTCGCGTCGATAGTGTCTTGCTTGTACTCAAGCATCTTTTTCCAATCGACGTCTGGACGCAAAACCTTGATGCCCATTTTGCCAAAGTTTTCTTCGGTTTCATGAAGCATTTCGGTTGCGTGGAGAAGCGCCTTTGACGGGATACAACCCACGTTCAGGCAGGTGCCGCCCAAAGTTTCGCGCCCTTCAACACAGGCCGTTTTTAGACCTAATTGAGCGCAGCGAATGGCGCAGACATAGCCGCCGGGGCCGCTGCCGATTACGATGACGTCATAGTTGGCCATAGACGCTTATTCCTTAATTAGAGCGCGACAAAATACAGGTATGCAGTGGCTAGAAAGCCGACAAGCCATACACCCGTGCGAAGCCACGGAATTCCCATGAGATAGATTGGCACGTAGGCAACACGTGCGAACAAAAAGAGCTGTGCGGCCCAAAGCGATGAAGTTGTGGACACACCTTGCGCGTTCAAAACCAGAACGGCAGGGGCAAAAAGAGCCATCGCAACGATCGAGTTTTCCAAACAGCGCAGAGAACGTCCGGCAACACCTTCGAGCGTTCTACGCTCATCTCGCGGGGTAGCGAGATAGGCCAATCCAACTTGTGGGATGGCCAAAAGAACTTGGATCAGCAAAACGACCACAGTGAGCAAACCGTAAAGTACTAGAACGTCAATTTCGGACGACATCTTTCCCTCCTATCGATTTTACAGATCCATGAGTAACCGCCGTGGATCCTCCAGCGCCTCTTTCACACGAACAAGGAACGTTACCGCGCCTTTCCCGTCTACGATCCGATGGTCGTAGCTAAGAGCGAGGTACATCATTGGCCGCACAACAATCTCACCATTCACGACCATGGGCCGTTCCTGGATTTTGTGCATGCCAAGGATACCGGACTGCGGCGGGTTCAGAATGGGTGACGACATCAGTGATCCGTAAACACCGCCATTCGAGATTGTGAACGTTCCGCCTTGCATTTCTGCCATTGAGAGTTTGCCGTCCCGGGCACGAACGCCAAGTTCGTTGATCTTCTTCTCGATGGACGCGAACGACATCTGGTCGGCATCGCGAACAACTGGAACAACAAGCCCTGTCGGCGTGCCAACGGCGATGCCCATGTGAACAAAGTTCTTGTACACAACGTCGGTGCCGTCGATCTCGGCGTTGACTTCAGGCACTTCTCTCAATGCGTGGCAGCAGGCCTTGGTGAAGAAGGACATGAAGCCAAGTTTCACGCCATGCTTCTTCTCAAAAAGCTCTTTGTATTCTTTGCGCAAGCCCATCACTGCTGACATGTCGACTTCGTTGTAGGTCGTCAGCATTGCCGCTGTGTTCTGTGCATCTTTCAAGCGACGCGCGATCGTTTGGCGAAGGCGCGTCATCTTCACACGCTCTTCCCGCGCTTCGTCCTCGGCGGCAACTGGAGCGCGAGGCGCCGCTGGGGCCGGGGCTTCTGCTGCTGGTGTCGGATTTGCCAAAGCCTTTTGCACGTCTTCTTTCATGATGCGTCCGTCACGACCGGTTCCGGTGACCTGATCAGCGCTCAGATTATTCTCGGCCATCATTTTCTTGGCAGACGGTGCATCCTCGACGTCTTTACCAGATGTTGGCGCCGCGGCTGGCGCTTCGGCGGCTGGCGCGGACGCAGCAGCGGCGGCGCCTGCACCGGCCATCATGACTGCCAGTTTGCCACCAGCTTCAACAGTCGCGCCGTCCCCGGCAAGAATCTCGGTGATGGTTCCAGCAGACGGCGCAGGCACTTCGATTGAAACTTTGTCAGTCTCCAGCTCGCAGAGCATTTCGTCTGCCGACACTGTATCGCCGACCTTCTTGAACCATGAAGACACGGTTGCTTCGGCGACACTCTCGCCAAGCGCTGGGACCATAACGTCTATGCTTGCTCCGCTACCGTTTGAGGCAGGGGCAGCTGCGGCCGCTGGCGCTTCTTCTTTTGCCGGGGCGGCAGCAGCTGGTGCATCGCCTTCGACCAATGTCGCCAGAAGCGCATCGACCCCAACAGTTTCGCCTTCTTTCGCGACAATGTCCCCTAACGTGCCAGCTGCGGGCGAGGGTACTTCTACCGTTACTTTGTCAGTCTCTAGCTCACACAGCATTTCATCGACGGCGACGGCGTCGCCGGGCTTCTTGAACCAAGTCGCCACTGTGGCTTCAGTAACGCTTTCGCCCAACGTTGGGACGCGAACTTCAGTTGCCATTTTCGTTAACCTTCCAGTGGCCGCGCGTCATCGACGAGCGCCGCTTGTTGAGCTTTGTGAGTTGATGCGAGACCGGTCGCGGGAGATGCCGCTGCAGGGCGCCCGGCATAAATTGGGCGGGTGATCTTCGCTTTAATCCGGGTCAGAACCCATTCGATATTGGGCTCCATAAAGAACCAAGCGCCTTGGTTCTTCGGTTCTTCCTGGCACCAAACGTAGTCGGCGTTCGGGAACCGTTCGAGCTCTTTGACCATACTGAGCGCCGGGAACGGATAGAACTGTTCAACGCGCATCAGATAGATGTCATCGATACCACGCGCATCCCGTTCTTCGAGCAGGTCAAAATATACTTTGCCGGAACACAAAACGACGCGTTTGATTTTGTTGTCAGGCTTCAACTTCGTGTCGGAATGGCCTTTTTCGGCATCATCCCAAAGGACACGGTGGAAGCTCGATCCGTTTACGAAATCATCCTTGTTGCTGATCGCAAGTTTGTGCCGCAAAAGCGACTTCGGAGTCATCAGCACCAACGGCTTTCGGTAGCTGCGGTGCAATTGACGACGCAATATATGGAAGTAGTTGGCGGGTGTCGTGCAGTTCGCGACGATCCAGTTGTCTTCCGCACACATCTGCAAGAACCGCTCCAACCTTGCTGACGAGTGTTCTGGGCCTTGGCCTTCGAAACCATGCGGTAGAAGCATGACCAATCCAGACATCCGTAGCCACTTGCGTTCGCCCGATGAGATGAATTGGTCGAACATGATCTGAGCGCCGTTGGCAAAGTCGCCGAATTGCGCCTCCCACATCGTCAGCGCGTTCGGTTCAGCCAGTGAATAGCCATACTCAAAACCGAGAACGGCGTACTCTGAAAGCATCGAGTCGATCACCTCGTACCGTTTTTGCCCGGCTCGAATGTGGTTCAATGGCTTGAAGCGTTCCTCAGTCTCTTGATTGATGAACGCTGAATGGCGCTGGCTGAACGTGCCTCGTGTTGAGTCCTGCCCAGCGAGACGAACCGGATATCCTTCCAGCAGAAGCGATCCGAACGCCATCGCTTCGCCAGTTGCCCAATCGAGGCCCTGACCGCTTTCAAACATCTTCTTCTTGGTTTCGACGAGCCGATCGACGGTTTTGTGGATCGGAAACTCGTTCGGAACTGCCGTCAGCGCGGTGCCAATCTCATCAAACGTCTCTGATTTGATTGCTGTTTTGCCGCGCTGATAGTCTTCGGCTTGTTTGTCCAGATGGGACCAACGTCCGTCTAACCAGTCAGCTTTGTTTGGCTTATAGTTTTTACCCGCTTCAAACTCGTCATTCAGATAAGCTTGGAAGCTGGCTTTCATGTCTTCAATCTCACCCTCGGGGATCAGCCCGTCGCGGACGAGGCGCTCGGTATAGAGCGACAGTGTCGTTTTGTGACTTTTGATCCGCTTGTACATCACCGGGTTGGTGAACATCGGCTCGTCACCTTCGTTGTGACCAAAGCGGCGATAGCAGAACATGTCGATAACAACGTCTTTTCCGAATTTCTGGCGGAACTCGGTCGCTACCTTGGCTGCGTGTACGACCGCTTCAGGATCATCGCCGTTGACGTGGAAGATTGGCGCTTCAACCATCAATGCAATGTCGGTTGGATAAGGAGATGAGCGCGAGAAGTGCGGGGCCGTTGTGAAGCCGATCTGGTTATTAACGACGATATGGATTGTGCCGCCGGTCTTGTGACCTTTCAGACCTGAAAGGCCGAAGCATTCAGCCACGACCCCTTGTCCGGCAAAAGCCGCATCACCGTGCAAGAGGATCGACAGCACCTTTGTGCGGGCATCGTCATTGAGCTGATCTTGCTTCGCTCGTGCTTTGCCCAATACAACGGGGTTCACAGCCTCAAGGTGAGACGGGTTGGCCGTCAGGCTGAGGTGAACTGTGTTTCCGTCAAACTCACGGTCTGATGAGGCTCCAAGGTGGTATTTCACGTCACCAGAGCCATCGACATCTTCGGGTTTGAAGCTGCCGCCTTGGAATTCGTTGAAGATCGCTTTGTATGGCTTGCCCATAACGTTGGCCAAAACGCTCAGACGTCCGCGGTGCGGCATGCCGACGATGATCTCTTCGACGCCCAGCGCACCTCCGCGCTTGACGATTTGTTCCATCGCGGGGATCAGGCTTTCACCACCGTCCAATCCGAAGCGTTTGGTGCCCATGTATTTGACATGAAGGAATTTTTCGAACCCTTCAGCTTCGACGAGCTTGTTCAAAATGGCTTTCCGGCCCTCGCGGGTAAACGCAATCTCTTTGCCATAGCCTTCGATGCGTTCCTTCAGCCATGCAGCCTCTTCAGGGTTCGAGATATGCATGTACTGCAGCGCGAAAGTTCCGCAGTATGTGCGTTTCACGATGGCAAGAATTTCGCGCATCGAGGCCATCTCAAGCCCAAGCACTTTGTCGATGAAGATCGGCCGATCCATGTCAGCATCGGCGAAGCCGTAGGATTTTGGGTCGAGCTCTGGGTGCGGCGTTTGATCCCGCATTCCCAATGGATCAATCTCGGCGATCAGATGACCACGAATTCGGTATGCTCGAATGAGCATCAGCGCTCGGATACTATCGAGGACCGCCTGCTTGATGGCCTCGTCGCTGACCTTTACGCCGTGTTCCGCAGCCTTTGACTTGATCTTTTCAGCCGCTTTTTCGGGCTCGGCCCACTGACCATCCAGCGCGCTTGTAAGTTCGTCGTTCGGCATCGGTGGCCAATCGGCGCGCGCCCAACTTGGACCTTCGGCTTCGCGTTTTGCGTCAATTTCGGTGTCACCAAGTTCGCGAAAAAATTGTTGCCAAGCCGCGTCGACAGCATTTGGGTCATTCGCATATCGCGCATACAGCTGCTCGATATACTCGGCGTTGTGTCCTTGCAGGAAGGACGAAGCCTTAAAGATATCGTTTGAGCTTTGTTCAGTCATGGGAGGTCCCCCGGTTGACGATCAAGTACAATAGAGAAAGCGGTGGTATAGTTCAGCGGTTTCGCGAATTCGGCGGCAGCTTCTGGCGAAATGTGGTGCGACGAGATCGACGACTTAGGTCCATCACCGCGAATACGTGTCACTTCGCCAATCGTGCGTAGAACCGATCCATCCAAGACATCGGCGATGATCGAAAGACCGGCTTCGTTGCCGACGTAAAGGCACGTTTGAAGTCCCTGTCCGTTTCGTTGCAATACGATCGCCGAAGAGTCAGTACGCAACACATGCACTTTGCGCGCAGAAAGGCGTTTACCGAAGGGAACTGCCAATGCTTCGGCGCGCTTTTCGGCGTTTGGCCAACTCGTCTGATCCGTTGCGCTGACGGTGCTGATGATTACGGCGTCCCTGAACAGGGACTCCGCGGATTTTACTGAATTCTCCGTCATCCAGCCATGTGCTTCGAATGCCTCGGCACGTGCTGGAATGTCCAAAGATGTATCCAGGCAAAGGTCTACAGCCGTTTGCATGCCCGCAAAAGCAGGCATGGCAAGGATCGATGCGGCAATCATCGTGTATGTTGCCGCGCCTCGCATCAGCCAATCGCCTCCAGCATTGCCTCGCCAAGACCTGCTGGGCTGTCGGCCACAACGATCCCGGCAGACCGCATTGCTTCGATCTTGTCCTCGGCGCCGCCTTTACCACCGGCGACAATCGCGCCCGCGTGACCCATGCGGCGTCCCGGAGGTGCGGTGCGGCCCGCAATGAAGCCTGCGACCGGCTTTTTTCGGCCCTTCTTGGCTTCGTCGATCAGGAATTGTGCGGCTTCTTCTTCCGCCGAACCGCCGATCTCACCAATCATGATGATCGACTGTGTTTCATCGTCAGCCAGGAACCATTCCAGCACGTCGAGGTGCTCTGTTCCCTTGATTGGATCGCCGCCGATACCAACACAAGTCGACTGGCCGAGGCCAACATCAGACGTCTGTTTCACGGCCTCGTAAGTTAGGGTGCCAGACCGTGACACGACGCCAACCGAACCCTTCTTGTGAATGTGTCCGGGCATGATGCCGATTTTGCATTCATCAGGCGTGATCACGCCCGGGCAGTTCGGGCCGATCAGGATCGTGTCCGAGTGCTCCAGCGCGCGCTTGACGCGCATCATGTCCAGAACAGGGATGCCTTCAGTGATGGCCACAATCAGCGGGATTTCTGCATCGATTGCTTCCAAGATCGAGTCAGCTGCAAACGGCGGCGGCACATAGATTACGGACGCATTTGCCCCGGTTTTCGCAACCGCTTCGTGGCACGAGTTGAAAACAGGAAGATCAAGGTGCGTTTGCCCGCCTTTGCCGGGGGTCACCCCGCCCACCATTTGAGTGCCATAGTCAATGGCCTGCTCGCTATGGAAGGTGCCTTGGCTACCGGTAAAACCCTGACAGATGACCTTGGTGTTCTTGTCGATGAGAACGGACATTCCCGTATTCCTTATCTTGGTGAACGCAGTCGTTCGACGTTCAAAAAAGTTTCGATGCCGTTCTCAAAAGGGCGGGTACCCACGTGTACAACAGCAATTTTCAGATGGTTAAGGCGCCGAGCAGCAAGCAAGGCCGTACTGGATGTGCGCAGGCTTTCGTGACTGCCGGGTAGGTCTACAACTTCCCTCAATCCTTCAAGTTCCAGTTGCGACGTCACAGCGCCGACGGCAATTTCAGTGTGATCGCCCGCAAACGAGACCTCGCACCGTCGATCAGTGCCGGGTGTTGCCGGTCGGACCGACGCCGGGGTTGGCGCGGCGCTGGTGAAGGGATCAAGATCGTAAAAGTCGTAGCGTACGTTTGCGAGACCAAATACCTCATTTGCCTTCGACCTACTAAGTCGAGGCGAAAAGCAATTGGCCGAAAACGCAGCAATTGCGCTATCAGCATCAGTTTGCGGCGAACGCGCGTTTGCGACCACGACAGTCGTAAAGACCACCGCAGATGCGATGCAAAGACCAGATATCTTTGCCCGCAGGTTCACCCCTTCACAGCCTTCACGATTTTCTCAGCACCATCACGGAGATCGTCGGCAGCAATACAATCAACGTCGCTTTCATTGATGATCCGCTTGCCTTCTTCGACGTTTGTGCCTTCTAATCGAACGACGAGGGGCACTTGCAGGCCAACTTCCTTAACGGCGGCCACAACGCCTTCCGCGATAACATCGCAGCGCATGATGCCGCCGAAGATGTTGACCAAGATGCCTTTGACGTTCGGATCGCTGGTGATGATCTTGAAGGCTTCGGTGACTTTCTCTTTCGTTGCGCCGCCGCCCACGTCAAGGAAGTTGGCAGGCTCGGCCCCGTAAAGCTTGATGATGTCCATGGTTGCCATGGCAAGACCGGCTCCGTTGACCATGCAGCCAATTTCACCGTCCAAGGCGATGTAGTTCAGATCGAACTTCGACGCGGCAAGTTCTTTCGGGTCTTCTTCGGTCTCGTCGCGCAGGGCGGCGATGTCTGGGTGCCGATACACCGCGTTGCTGTCGAAGCCCATCTTCGCATCAAGACACTTCAGATCGCCTTTGTCGGTCACAATCAATGGATTGATCTCGAGCATCTCCATGTCTTTCTCAAGGAACATCTTGTAGAGCGTGCCCATGAGCTTGACGCATTGCTTGATCTGGTTCCCGGTCAGCTCTAGTGCGAACGCAATCCGCCGACCGTGGAAGGCCTGATAACCGGTTGCCGGATCAACGCTGAATGACAGGATTTTTTCCGGCGTCTTCTCGGCAACTTCTTCAATATCCATGCCGCCTTCGGTCGAAGCGACGTAAGATACGCGAGATGTCCCGCGGTCGACGAGAAGCGCAAGATAGAGCTCGCGCTCGATACCAGAGCCGTCTTCGATATAAATCCGGTTGACCTGCTTGCCGGCCGGCCCCGTTTGTTTGGTCACCAGCGTTCTGCCAAGCATGCGCTTGGCTTCATCCGCAGCTTCTTCCACCGACTTGGCCAGCCGAACGCCGCCTTTTTCGCCCGCGTCACTTTCTTTGAAGGTACCCTTGCCGCGACCACCCGCGTGGATCTGCGCTTTGACGACCCAAAGTGGGCCATCCATCTCGCCGGCGGCAGTTTTGGCTTCTTCCGCGCGTAGTACAGCGCGACCGTCCGAGACCGGGGCCCCGTAGTCACGCAAAAGCGCTTTTGCCTGATATTCGTGGATGTTCAACGGGAAGCCCTCCTGAAAGCTATTCAGGATCAAATGACACTCGTTTCCGGGGAATGGAAATGAGATTTTCGTTAATTAATGTCATTTAGCGCTAAATCGATGATTTTGTGATCACACGAAAATTTTGTGTGATCACAAAATGACAATCGAACTTTGTGCTAAAGAATCAAGGGCGTTACAAAGTCGTCAGAACATGGCGCGGCGTGCAGACCTCGAACGACGCATAGTATTCGTCCAATGAACTTGCATCCAACTTGATCTGATCGAATTCGGCGATGATCCTATCGTACTTTTCTTCCAAGACCCGCGATTCCGGATCAAGGTTCCGAACGATTGCCAAACCTGTAGGACGCGCAGTGGTCACATCGATTTCAAGATCAGGCCGAAATGTCTTGAGCACTTTGATCGTTTTCCAAACGTCTCCGGTCCAGAGATCGCCGTTCATTTCGCGCGAGGTCATCTCAACGGGTGTCGGACAACAATCGTGAAGCGCAATAACCCCGTCTTTGGTCATCACTTTCTCAGCGCCGATGAAATCTCGCAGAAGAGCATCGTAGTGATGCAGCCCATCTAAAAACGCAAATTGAAATGTTAGGGCGTTTCGCTGCAAAAAATCCGACGCAAAAAAATCGTCACTTGTTAACTGGAAGAAATGCATCTGGCGACCCGAGGGAGGTATCATCGGCGCCTTCAGTTTGAACTCGGGATCAACGGCGACAAAGTTTCCGCGACATAAGGACAAGCTTCGTCCGCGGAAGGTTCCAACCTCCAGATACCAATCAGGCTTAAGAATGTCGTGCATCTGATCGAGCATCGGCAAGTAACGCATGCCCGAAACTTCCGGCCAAGTTCTGACGTCTGTTTCCTGCTCCGACATGTGCCTGCTCCATTGTTCTTTTGTTTGGTTTGACATCGCGTGTGGCCCCGGTCAACTCTGCGCCCCGAGCAAGACGACTTAATCAGGCAACCTGAATTGGCTTTCACACCGGACAAAGATGACACTTCGACTGTGTTGGAGTTGAAAAACGCGATGGTCATCCCGCCCGATAGACCAAGGTTCAAACAGAAAACGGGCGTGATCACGGGAACCGGTGAATACGTTTCCCTCGCTGAGACAAGACGCCATGGCGCGACACTGACACAGCCGCCGGAAGTCAATACGGCAGCGGCTGCAATTTTGCCCGGGACGTGGCTTTGGGCCGGATCTCTGTATGATCACTTCGGGCACTTTCTGATCGAAAGCTGCGCTCGACTTTGGCGATGGAGCCAATTGGAACAGTCAGCAGATGGGATTTTGTTTGTACCAAAGTTCCCAAACCGCATGCCGGGACTCCGCCCATTTCAACAGGCGATTATTGACGCCTGGGGCATGAAAGGGCGTGTGCAAGTCATCACCGAGGCTGCGACGGTTGAACATCTTCTTGTTGGCGAACAGTCCATTGGGCTGGGTGATAGAATAGCTGCGACTGAAGAAATGCGCCGAACTGCAAAGACCGTGTTCGGCCGGGAAGTGCAGGCTGAGGGTCCGGAGCGGCTTTATATATCTCGTTCAAAACTCCCGGTCGAAACTGGTGCTTTGTTGGCTGAACCCGAGATTGAAGCCGCCTTGAAGGAGAATGGATACGAAATCTTCCATCCTCAGGATCATGACATCAATACCCAGATCGCACGCTATAAGGCTGCACGCTATATCGTCGTAGCGGATGGTTCACCGGGACATCTTATCGCTTACTGCGCAACCGCCGCCCAAAGGATTGCCTACTTGCCAAGACGAGCTCAATGGCTGGATGGACCCATCGATCATATCGCGGCGTTCCATGGTGAGCGCCCGACCGTTTTGCCAGCGCCTACGCGTGAGTGGCTCCCGAAAAATCCCAAGGCGTTCCGAAATGTGAGCTACTGTTGGCATGATTTGCCGGCAATCGGGGCGGCTCTTTCGTCCGCAGGGTTTGTAAGTTCTGGTACCTGGTCAAATCCTGACGAAAGGACCATTGGGGAGCGGATAAACGGAAGCGTTCTCACAGCAGAGTTTTCGGAAGCCTAAATCGAAAACGGCGCCCGTAGGCGCCGCTTGAATTAGACTATTAGGTTCGCGCTACGAACCAAGGCCGCCGTCGATACCTTTGCAGGCTTCAACCAAACCGTTCACAGCATCGACGGACTTATCGAACATCGACTGCTCGGCTTTAGAAAGCTTGATGTCGACCACGCGTTCAATGCCGCCTGCGCCGATCACCGTTGGGACGCCAACATACATGCCATTCAAGCCAAGCGCGCCGTCAACGTATGCCGCGCAAGGCAGCAAGCGCTTTTGGTCTTTCAAAAACGCCTCGGCCATTTCGATCGCGCTTGTCGCTGGCGCATAGTAGGCTGAACCGTTTCCAAGCAAACCAACGATCTCTGCGCCGCCATCACGTGTGCGCTGAACGATGGCATCCAATTTTTCTTGTGTCGTCCATCCCATGTCGACCAAGTCCGGCAATGGGATGCCTGCGACAGTCGAATAACGGGTCAATGGCACCATCGTGTCGCCATGTCCGCCCAGAACGAAGGCTGTCACGTCTTTCATCGACACTTCGAATTCGACGGAAAGGAAGTGACGGAAGCGCGCGCTGTCCAGCACGCCCGCCATGCCACAAACCATGTTGTGCGGTAGGCCTGAATACTCACGAAGCGCCCAAACCATCGCGTCCAACGGGTTGGTGATGCAGATAACGAATGCGTTTGGCGCATTTGCCTTGATGCCTTCACCAACCGCTTTCATCACTTTCAAGTTGATGCCCAGAAGGTCGTCGCGGCTCATGCCCGGTTTGCGCGGAACGCCCGCGGTTACGATGCAAACGTCAGCGCCTGCGATATCAGCGTAGTCTGTTGTGCCCTTGAGACTCGCGTCAAAGCCCTCGGATGGGCCTGCCTCGGCGATATCAAGCGCTTTACCTTGTGGGGTGCCGTCGGCGATATCGAACAGGACGACGTCGCCAAGTTCTTTGATTGCAGCAAGGTGGGCGAGCGTGCCACCAATTTGGCCGGCGCCGATAAGCGCGATTTTGGGTCTGGACATGAGGGTGTTTCTCCGATCCGGATTGCGAAAGCCTTTTCGGGGGCGATGCCTAGCCAGACTCTTTGGCGGGCGCAAGGCAGAACGTGAGGAATACAGTTTTGGGAATGTTAAGGCCAAGAGGCGCGGTAACGAGGAAGCACTTCGCCTGAAATGACTTTAGACCTGACATTCTTTCTGTTGGCTGTCCCTGCCGTAATATTCGCCGGAATATCGAAAGGCGGCTTCGGATCCGGGGCCGCCTTTGCAGCTGCACCCCTTATGGCGTTGATCATTGAGCCCGCGCTGGCGGTGGGCTTGATGCTACCAATTTTGATTGTGATCGACGCCGCAACGCTGAAGCCATATTGGCGGCAATGGAGTGCGCCTGACGTCAAGCTTTTGATACTTGGCGGACTGCCGGGCGTGGTTCTTGGCGCGCTGTTTTGGCGCATTAGCAACCCGGACATATTGCGAGTGTTCTTAGGAGTTATCTCGCTCGCCTTCGTCGCTTTTCAGCTGGCAAGAGCAACTCAATTACTCCGAGTGAGTGAAAAGCCTTTCCCACCCTTTGTCGGAGTTTTGACAGGAGCAATCGGTGGTTTCACGAGTTTCGTTAGCCACGCCGGAGGCCCACCAATCGCAGTATACTTGTTGGCAAAAGGGCTGTCGAAAACCACATATCAGGCGACAACTGTCATTACATTTGCTTTCATAAATGTCGTGAAAGCAGTGCCCTACGCCATGCTGGGGATCTTCTCGGTCGAACTGTTAAAGGTGGGCTTCTACCTGATACCCGCCGCGCTTTTCGGGGCGTGGCTGGGCGTAAAAGCGCACCGGTTGATCCCAGAACGCCCATTTTTTGCGATCACCTATGTGCTTTTGACCATCACTGGCACCAAGCTGATCTGGGATGCCCTCGTTTAACTTTGAATGCCGGCCGGCTGCAGGTCTTCGGCCAGATGCTCAAAAGCCTCGCCGGATGCCACCAAACATGTCAAACCGTCCGGCAAAGTGATGGTGATCTTCCACGTCCCCGTCTCCAAAGAAGCGAAAACTTCAACGACCCGACCTTCTGGTGCCTTCGCGATGGATTGACGGCTTTCTCCGAAGTTTTCTGTGAGATGGCCAAGTACGACCTCGCGGGCAGCACAGTTTTGCTGGGCAGCGGCTGGCACGGCAATGCCCGAGAGGCAAAGCAACGCCAAGATTTTTGTGAAACTTCTCATTTAGTGACCTTTTCGACGGCGTTGGATTAAGCGTATTTATCTTCCGGAACTTCGGGCGACTTCCGCTGAAACTTTTCCCGCTTGAACAGAAAAACTGGTTAACAGCGCGCCCGGGCGCAGCGTTTGGCGCAACGCTTCTTGCTGCGCTGCGGCGAAAAGGCTTGCGGAAAGCTGCGCGAAAGGGCAGGAGTCGCGCAACATTATTGCGGAGAGACAGAATCATGAGCGCCGATCCGGCCCTTTTTCGGTCAGTTCTTTACATCCCGGGCTCGCGGGAGCGTGCAATTGAAAAGTCGCGTGGATTAGAATGCGACGCGATCATTTTTGACTTGGAAGATGCTGTGGCGCCGGACGAAAAGGATCCTGCGCGCCAGGTCTTGGCTGAAGAACTTGCCAAAGGTGGTTTTGGAAGCCGCTATAAACTCGTCCGCGTGAATGGCCAGGATACCGAATGGGGCGCGGACGATTTGGCGGCGGTCAAAGAGATGGATTGCGATGCTGTCCTGGTGCCGAAAGTCGATGGTGCTGAAGTTGTTGATGCCGTCGCTCAATCACTCGCCGGTTTGCCCATTTGGTGCATGATGGAGTCGCCCCGCGGTGCACTTAACGCCCTTGAGATCGCGGATCACCCATCGGTGCAAGGCTTCGTTTTGGGAACGAATGATTTGGCGAAAGACCTTGGCTGCGAAACCGGTGGCGATCGCATGCCCATGATGACAGCGCTTCAGAGGTGTCTGATGGCGGCCCGGGCTGCCGGCATTTTGTGCGTTGATGGCGTGTACAATGCGTTCAAGGACGATGCGGGCCTTACCGAGGAGTGTAATCAAGGATTGCGACTTGGAATGGATGGCAAGTCTTTGATCCACCCAGCTCAGGTCGCAATCGCAAATCGGATCTTTGCCCCGACTAATGCGCAAATCGAATTGGCCGAACGGCAAATCGAAGCCTTTGAACAAGCGCAGAAACGGGGTGAGGGTGTTGCGGTCGTTGATGGTCGTATCGTCGAGAACTTGCACATTGAAACTGCGCGCAAAACCCTTGCAAAAGCGCACGCAATTGCCGAGCGTGCGGCATGACCCTGCTTATTCTCGGACTTATGTTATGGTTTTCTGCGCACCTGTTTAGGCGGGTTGCTCCTGATGGGCGCCAAGCGCTGTCAGACCGTATGGGTGACGCGTCCAAAGGCGTCATCGCAATCACGCTGATCGTTTCGGTTGTGTTGATGGTTTTTGGGTATAAGGCATTCGATGGTCCGTTTTGGTGGGGTCGAAACGCGGCTTTGGTGGGCATCAACAACATCTTGATGTTGTTAGCGGTTTATCTATTTGCCGCCAGCGGAACACAGACGTGGATCACCTCAAAAATTCGACACCCTCAACTCACAGGTTTCAAGCTTTGGTGTGTCGCGCACCTGTTGGTGAACGGGGATCTGGCGTCTTTCATCCTTTTTGGAGGCTTGTTGATTTGGGCCGTTGTCGAGGTCATCGTTTTGAACCGAGTGACCGAAGATCCACGGCAACCGAAAGAAGACTGGCCGCTGAAAAATGAAGCTCGTGCAATAGTTGG
>JAPPOI010000028.1 GCA_028818055.1 Boseongicola sp. | reverse complement strand
TGCCACGAAGGCGGGTTCTAATGCGCTGTGTGCCAAGCCGGACATACCTTTGGTGGAAGTTGCCTCGCCAACGTCTTCGCCTTCGCGCATCGCCCAACATCGCAGGTTCGATGTGCCCCAGTCGACTGCAATCCAGTCGGCGTATGCGGCGTTTGCAGACATCAGCCAGTCACCACCACGCCGCCATCAACTACCATCGCCTGACCTGTCATCGCCGATGAAATGGACGACGCCAAAAACAGGACAGGACCAACGATATCTTCTGATTTCAGGTGTTCTTTCAAACACATACGCTCCATATGCGCAGCCAGACCTTCGGGGGTTGCCCACTTGTCCATCTGTTTGTCGGTCAGAACCCATCCCGGTGCCAAAGCATTCACGCGGATTTTGTCGGGTCCAAACTCACGTGCCAAGGAACGGGTCATACCGTTAATGCCGGAATTTGCAGCTGTGTAAATCGGGTAACCTGCGTTCCCCATCATGTAGCTGATTGAACTGAAATTGATGATGGACCCGCCGCCCGCTGCCTGCATCCCTGGGATAACAGCCTGACAGCAGAAGAAATAGGACTTCAAGTTGATCGATTGCGACCAATCGTAAAACTCTTCGTCGACGTCCAAGGTTGCGTGTCTTTGATCATTTGCGGCGTTGTTGACACAAACGGTAACAGGCCCATGGGCCTCGGTTGCCTCGGCGACACAGGCCCGAACCCGATCAACGTCAGTGACATCGCATTGCAGAAACAATGGCCGGTTTCCTGTCGCGTCCGCCATCTCGTCGGCGAACTCTGAAGCATCTGACCTTTGTACAAATGCCACTTTCGCACCCTGACGAAGAAACCCTTCGGTCAGGCTCGCGCCTATACCCGATCCGCCGCCTGTGATGAAGACGGATGCGTCTTTAAGGTCTGGGAAAGTCGCGTCGCTCATTCTTTGTTACCTGTCGTGGTGTGCGGTGTCTGAAGTTTATCATACATCAAGTTTATGTCCTTCAATCACCCACATGGTTTCTGGAAAAGACCACGGCAAAACAACACCGTGGTTCATCAAATATTGGCCTGACATCTCAATCGGTCCGTCCTTAAGGGCCGGGTTGCCGCGCGAAAGGTGCGAGGCCGAATTTCGATTGACCAACGTAACACGATACCGCGCTTCGGGGTCCAATCTGGTCAAACGTAACGGACGTGGTGCGATCTGGGCAGATGTGGCGGCCTTACCAGCAAACACGGCGAACCGACTTCCGTCTCGCGAGGATTGCTGTTCTGCCAAAATCGCCGGGTCGATTGAATCCAGACGAAGGATGTCCGCTGCCATCATCCAGTCGCGGTTATGCTTCCACCAATCCGTGATCTCCGACAAAACGGCGGCTTCTTCTTCGTTCAACTCGCGCGGGTCCATCTCAAAGCCCATATGCCGTTGGGCCGCCACCCATCCGCGGAACCGGATATCCAACGTGCGACCCGACGTGTGGCTTCTGGACGGGCCGACATGGCTACCTGTGATGGCGGCAGGCAGAAACAGGGCCGCGTTATGCTGCATTTTCAGCCGCTCCAAAGCGTCATTCGAGTCCGACAACCACACACGCTGGGTGCGGGCCAGGATACCAAAATCGATGCGACCACCACCCGATGCACAGCTTTCAATTTCGACATTTGGGAACGTTTCTCGAAGCCGATCGATTAATGCGTAAGAGCCTCGAGTCTGCGCGGCATCCGGCATCGGGAGAACCCTGTTGTGATCCCACTTGATGTAGTCGATCGGGTATTCTTCCAGAACTGCCGCCATCCGTTCATAGATAAAGTCACGAACTTCGGGATTGCCCATGTCGATGGCCATCTGCTGACGCCCAAGTATCTGATCATCTGATCCGAGGGCCCAATCAGGGTGGGCGCGGAACACGTCAGAATCCTGATTGATCATCTCTGGCTCAAACCAGATTCCAAAGGTCATGCCTAGACCGTGAACGTGATCGATGAGCGGATGCAGACCTTCCGGATACTTCCGGGTATCGACTTCCCAATCAGAAAGCGAGGTCGTGTCATCATCGCGCTGTCCAAACCACCCGTCATCCAGAACAAAACGCTCGGCGCCAAGTTTTGAGGCGCGGCTGGCAATGTCTTTCAGGACATCAAGCTTGTGATCGAAATAAACTGCTTCCCAGCAGTTGTAGTGCACCGGGCGAGGGCGCGTTGTGTCCACCCAAGGAACGATCCTGTCTCTCAAATGCCTTTGAAAGCTTACGGCTACTCCGTTCAGCCCGTCCGACGAATACACCGCATAAAGTGGCGCAGATTTGAACGATGTCGCCGGTTTGGTTTCCATCCGTGCAGCATGTCCAAACTGGATCTGCCTGCGTCCATCGGGCAGTTCTTCTGCAATCATCCGATGGCCACCGGACCATCCATAGTGAAATCCCCAGGCCTCACCCTGGGTATTCGTGGCGCCCATCCCGGGAACGATAAGGCCCGGAAAATGCTCGTGTCCTGTTCGACCCGTTCGGTTCTCACGGTAACGGATACCTGCGGACCAAGGCGTCCGATTGATCTGAAATTCGCCGCACCAACGACCAGATACATCGAGAATATCATCGGCATTTTGCGATGCGGGCAAAACCGGTGCCGCCAACCAATGGAGATGCACGGGCTCGTCCGAGGTCAACTCGGCCGCCAAAGTCAGAACATGCGTTTCCGGGTCCAGAGCGATCTGCGCATGGTACTGAAGACCGTTGTCTTCATCCGCATAACTCAGTTTCAGACCGGCATCGTCTGCGACTTCCCCGGTATAGCAAAACTTGGGCAGCAATGGCGTGCCATCGTTGCCGCGTACGATTAAACCCGGTTGCCCCGGGAACGTGCGAACGGCTTCCGGGCAAATCGAAAGGTCGGGGTTTTCGTCAAGCATACCACCCGTGACATCGATGCGATGCGCTGCCGCAAGAACCTCAAGGTCCTCTTCCTTCGGAAGTGGCGCACCCCAATAGATAACCTCGGGCAATCGTTCACGTCTGGCCGCCAGCACAAGTGTCTGGCGACCGTCATCCAGTCGCCAACTTTGCATTACTTCACAGCACCCAATGTCAGGCCTGCGATGAAGTGCTTCTGCATCAGGAAGAACATAAGCACAGGCGGCAGTGCAGCCACGATCGAACCGGCACTCATCAAGTGATAGGCGGCACGGAACTGCGCGTTGAAGCTTGTAATGCCAGCCGTGACAGGTTGCGATTCAGGACCCTGTGTCAAAACAACCGCCCAGAAATAATCGTTCCAGATGAAGGTGAAGATCAGCACAGCCAAAGCGGCCAGCGCGGGTTTCATCAAAGGCAGCACGACGTACCAAAAGATGCGCCATTCAGCGACGCCTTCAACACGGGCCGCTTCGATCAATGGGAACGGAAGTTGTCGGATAAAGTTCCGCATGAAGAGAGTGCAGAATCCAGTTTGGAACGCGATGTGGAACAGAACCAAACCCGTCTTTGTATTGTAAAGACCCATGTCCAGAGTCAGGTCGCGAACCGGAACCATCAGAATCTGGAATGGCACAAAGTTCCCTGCAACGAACATGAAGAACAGCAAAAGGTTTGACCGGAACCGGTAAATGCCCAGCGCAAATCCAGCCATAGCCGACAGTGCGACTGCGCCGATCACAGTTGGGACCGTGATCAACACAGAATTCAACATGTACCGCGGCATGTCAGAGTTGAAAAAGACCTGACCATAGTTGTGGGCAAACTCGATCGAGCTTGGCGCACCCCAATAGTTACCGGCCGTGAAATCCTCTGCCGGTTTGATCGAGAAGATGGCAACCGCAATCAAAGGCAACAACCAAAGGATCAACGAGATGGGCAGCAGCGTCTTATATGCTGTCTGAAATCCGGGCGAAGCGGTCTGAATTGGACGTGGAAACATCTTAGCGACCCTTTTCCTCTTTCCACATCGACCACAGGAAGTAGGCGATGAAGAACAGCATGATAAAGAACAGAACTGTCGCGATGGCGGCGCCGTATCCCATTCGGAAACCGTACTCGGACAGCGCCTTTTCGAACATGTAGAACGACAGCACGCGGGTTTGTCCGAACGGTCCGCCATTGGTCATGATTGAGATAAGGTCGAACGACCGAAGCGCACCGATGATCGTCACAACGAATGCAATGAACGTTGCTGGCTTAAGCTGTGGGATGATCACATACCACAACATCTTCCAGCCTCTTGCGCCATCCAGCCGCGCGGCCTCGACTTGCTCGGGATCAACGGCGTTCAAACCCGTCAGATACAAAATCATGCAGTAAGCGGTCTGTGGCCAAAGGCCAGCGGCGATGATGCCGTACGTCGCCCATGTCGGGTCACCCAGAACATTGACCGGACCCATGCCGAACCAGCCCAGGAAGTTCGACAGAAGGCCTTCATTTGGCAGATAAAACCAGCTGAAAACCAATCCCACGACAACCTGTGACAGAACAAACGGGAAGAAAAACAGGGACTTATAAATCCGAATGCCCGTGACCGTTTGGTTCAGGAAAAGCGCGATGAACAAGCCCGCAGGAATGGCCAGAAGGTAGAAAATCAACCATTTCAGGTTGTTCCATAGCGATACTTCAAAGGCGCTGTCGTCCAGCAGCTCAACGTAATTGTCGACACCGACAAACCGGGCTTCGCCCAAGCCGTCCCAGTCATAAAAGCTGATGCCGATTGACTGGAAAATTGGAATGATGACGTAAACCGCAAAGAACAGGATAGCAGGCGCAAGAAACAGCCACGGTGTGATCGCTATCTCGTTGCGCTTGTACCAACCGCGATCGGCCGGTGTTTCTGTTGAAGTGGCTGTGGCCATGGTGACAATCCCCTTTTGGCGGCACATGCGAAAGCCCGGTAGGGCTTACGGATAGGTCGCGGCGGTTGGGAAGGTCGGGCCAAAGGCTGGCCCGACCAAACGTCAGCTTAGTAAACGCGCTGACGAACTTTCTCGAGACGGTTCAGGATGTCGTCCAGATTGTCTGGGAACACCATGAACTCCTGGAAACCCTGCATGGCTTCAGCGGCCATTTCAGCTGGGAAGTCGCGGTCAAAGAACTGCGCGACGCCACCAGTCGAATTGGACGAAAGCATTGCAAAGCCTTCGTTCAGGAACTTGTCGTCGTCGATCGACGAAGACGCGTTCACAGGCAACTGGCCAAGGTTCGAGCCGTTGTTGATCTCGGTCTGCTCGTTTGCCGAAACAACGAACCGCAAGAACTCACGTGCAGCTTCCTTGTTCGCCGCGTTAGCAGGAATGTGGAAGGTGTCCGTAGGAGCGTCTTCCGCGTACTCAACGCCAGGATTGATCGTTGGGAACTGGTAGAAGTCCAGCTGATCATCGGTCAGGCCTGCTTCACGCAGTGGAGCAACAGCAAAGTTACCCATCAGGTAACCGGCTGATTCACCATTGACCATGAATGGCAGAGCTTCCTGCCAGCTGTAGTTCTGGTGGTTCTCAACGAACGCGCCCATGTCGATCAGCTCACGCCAGTTGGCGAAAGTTGCGCGAACGCGGTCATCTGTCCACTCAACGTTGCCAGCGGCCATGTCCATGTGGAAATCAAAGCCGTTGGTACGCAGGTTGAGATAGTCAAACCAGCCACCAGCAGTCCAAAGGAACTTCGAACCGATGGTAAAGCAGGAACGACCTGAATCTACGATTGCCTGACAGTTCGACTTGAACTCGTCCCAGTTGGCAGGCTCGGTCAGACCCAGCTCTTCATAGATGTCTTTGCGATAGTAAACGCCCCACTGATAGTAAGTATAGGGTACGCCCCACTGCTTACCGTCGATGGTCATTGCGCCTTTGGTCGAAGCTAGGTTCGTAGCGATCGCTTCTTCTTCCCAAAGGTCCGATACGTCTTCAAACAGACCTGCCTCAACATAGGGACGCATGCGGTTTGCAGCGTACCAAGTTGCAACGTCAGGCGAATCCGCAGTCAAGAAGTTCCGGATTTGAGTTTTATAAGCTTCGCGGTCGATAACCGTGGTCTCGATGTTCAGACCTGGGTGCTCTGCCTGGAAGCGTGCGATCATGGCCTCCATCGTGGCGCGTGGCGCGTGGCGCCGGGTTCGATGTGTCGAGGAAAATCTTGAGATCGCCAGACAGCGAATGGCTGCCTGCAAATGCCCCGCCTGCCGAGATGGCAGCAAGGCCAAGCGCCGCAACG
Organism: Boseongicola sp.; assembly: GCA_028818055.1. Classification (GTDB taxonomy): domain Bacteria; phylum Pseudomonadota; class Alphaproteobacteria; order Rhodobacterales; family Rhodobacteraceae; genus JAPPOI01. The sequence goes on along the minus strand of JAPPOI010000028.1, from coordinate 1,480 downwards.
GACGCCTTAAACATGGAACGCATGGTGTCCTCCCTGAGTGTTCCACTATGAAATGAGTTCCAAATAATGAAACTCGGTTTTGCATATTGAAATCCTAACACGGAATCGCTTAGGGTTGTCAACAGCCACGTTGGGCTTGCGGATAATGCACCACGTGGCAGGGAGGACAAAATGGCCGAACGTGGCGCTGGGGATGGAACCGTGGGGAAAGCACTGGAAGTGCTTGACCAAGTTGCGTCTTTTGGGCGTCCGGTGAAGTTCAACGAACTGCTAAACAACTCCCCCTTTCCCAAGGCCACGCTCTACCGATTCGTCCAAACGCTGACCAACCAGGGAATGCTGTCGTTTGATAGCGAACAGGGCACATACGCGCCCGGCGCGCGGCTGGTCAGGTTGGCGCATGCGGCCTGGCAACAGTTTTCATTGGCTCCGGTGGCCAGACCGTTCGTTGACGATTTGGCGCGCGATGTTGGTGAGACGATCCACCTTGCACAACTTGATCACGCGCAGGTTTTGTACGTCGATAAGCGGAACGCATCGTCACCCATCGAGATGTATTCATCGGCTGGAAAGGTCGGGCCGGCGTATTGCACGGGCGTCGGAAAGGTCATGATGGCGTTTCTTGGAGATGCGGAATTAGACCCAATTCTCGCGCAGCAAAGTTTTCACAAGTTCACAGACAAAACTCTCACGACTGTTGAAGACCTGCGAGAAGAGCTGCGCGATATCCGTGCCCACGGTTATGGATTTGATCGTGAAGAACACGAGCCTGGCATCATCTGTGTCGCTGTGCCGATTTTGAATAAAAGCAAACGCGCAATTGGCGCTTTGTCGGTGACATCCTCGACCGGCAGCCAGACGCTCGCCAACCTTGAAAGACTAGTGCCGCGCATTACCAGCGCAGCAAATGATATTGCCCGGGAAGTAGAGCTTTGGCGCTTTCCCGACCAACCCACTACGAAAGAAAAAGCGGAGACCGAATAATGTCAGGTGTCACCCTTAACAAAGTGATCAAACGATATGGCGATGTTCAGGTAATCCACGGTGTGGACCTCGACATTAGCGATGGCGAGTTCTGCGTTTTCGTTGGCCCATCTGGCTGCGGTAAATCCACGCTTTTGCGCATGGTTGCGGGTTTGGAAGAAACTACCGACGGCCAAATCAACATTGGCGCGCGCGACGTCACCCGGATGGACCCATCCGAACGCGGCGTGGCCATGGTGTTTCAAACATACGCGCTTTACCCGCATATGACGGTTGAAGAAAACATGGGCTTTGGTCTGAAAATGAACGGCCATCCCGCCAGTGAGATCAAATCCAAAGTCGCTGAGGCCAGCAAAATCCTGAAGCTGGACGAATACCTGAAGCGTCGCCCGGCAGCTCTATCGGGTGGTCAGCGTCAACGTGTTGCAATCGGCCGTGCGATCGTTCGTGGTCCAGAAGTCTTCCTTTTCGATGAACCGCTGTCGAACCTTGATGC
>JAPPOI010000240.1 GCA_028818055.1 Boseongicola sp. | reverse complement strand
GTACGGAGAGGTGATCGAACGACCCGAAGCACCGGAAGTGGCCGGCATCACCATCCCATAATGCGAAGTTCTCGCGGGGACATCTGCGTGGTTCAAAGAAATCACATCTGATTTAGTCGCGGCAAACATTCCGGCGGGAAGCCAATTGTTCACAACCGATATCCTGACGGCGTTTTGGTTGTTCGGGCCATTTGATCCGCTGCAGGACGGCGCGCCGTGGTATTACGGTGACTTGTCAGGTATCGAAAACGCGAACTACGTTCTCGTCCCCAAATGCAGTTTCGTCGATCGGGTGTTCGGGATCATGCTCGATGAACTGAATGCCGCCGACCTTGACCTGGTTTTGGTCCGAAACAACGAACTCTACGCTCTGTACCAGGTGAACTAGCCGCCAAATAAGAAGGGCATCAGAAGGTATAGGACGAGCGATGGCGCCAACGCGAACCCCATTGGGAATTCCTTGCGCGTCCAGCTCTCCCATTCCGAGAAGCGTTCCTTCAATGACGTTGCGCGAACCACCCGATGAACGACAAATGCGGCAAATGTCGTTGCGGCAAGAATGATCATGAAAAGGAACGCATCGCCCCTTTCTATGAATGGAGCCATGGCCGCAGCAAACTTGGCGTCACCGGCACCGATGGCGCGCACCATATTCAGCAAAAAACCAATGACGAGCACCACACCAAAGTGAGCATAACGCCACAGGTATTCGTCCAAGGGCAAGGCCAACAGGCCGATAACAACGAAGACAATCAACATGGCCAAGACAGCCTTGTTGGGGATCTTCATGGTGGCCATGTCGCTCCAAGCAACCCAGATTGCGATTGGAGTGACAAACGGCAAAAACCACGCGGCGGTGGCCCAGGTCAGTGCCATGGCTCGGCCTTCTTAGTTGGTTGCGGAATTGTCTAGCGCTTCAAGACTGCGAACTGCCGCCTCGAAGTACTGTGGATGCGTATCGATTGCTTCGCGCAGCAAGCTCTTGCCCGTGTTGATGTCGCCTTGCTTGATGGCGGACAACGCGGCCGTATGGAGCAGTTGAGCGCGCTCAATCTGCGTCATCGGCACAACTGGCATCTCGTAACGGCGCTGTGCGGCGCGGGCCAGAACCAGGTTGTTTTTGGCTGTGAACATATCGCTGTTGTAGGTCAGCGCTTCGCCGAACAGACGTTCCGCTTCGGCATAATCGCCGCGGGTCAGTTTGCTGAATCCCCAATTGTTCAAAGTGCCGGATGGTTTGGTCGTCAAACCAACCGCGATCTCATAGAAGCTGTCGGCCTTCTTCCATTCCTTGTTGCTGTCCGCGACCATGGCCTCCAAGCGATAGCGCTTGAAAGTCTCGTGCGTTGGAGGAATCTCGTCCAATTGAGCCTCGGCGCGGTCCCATTGATTTGCGCGGATCAAGGCATCGGCGTAATCGACGCGGTCGTCATTTGTTGCACCTGGGTCTTCCAGAACAGCCTGCCAAGCGCTAACGGCTGCGGTTGGCTTGCCAGCGCGCACCAAAGAAATTGCCAAACCACGTTTCAAGTCGACCCGTGTGGGGTTAGCGGCAAGAGTTCGCTGAAAATATGTGACCGCTTCATTTGGATCCGCGGCCGTCAACATGATGTCGTTCAAATTGGTTTCGTCGATAACGTTGACGTCTTGAAGTGCACGCTCAACTTCCTCATCGCTTGTGCCTTGGTTACAAGCGACAAGCGCTAAACTACTGATAGCTATGAATGAAATACCAACCCTGCGCATGGCGTGGTGTCCTTTTACTGCTCTTGCCCGCCCGGTTTTCGCCCCTTATGGGATCTCAGGCGTCGACAGGATCTGGAAAAACCCAGGACCACGACGCACCAACCGGAATTCGTCTTCGGGCTCAGAATACGCTGGATCTTCAAGTTTTGCGAGAGCTTTGCGCAGGTTGTCGCGAATTTGGGTACTTCTGCCACTGTCGAGAGCGAAAGCAATCCGAAAAACTCGGCTCGCTTCGCCGTAGCGTCCGGTCTCCATCAAGACGACGCCCAAGTTGTTCCATGCCGGTGGAAATGTCTCGTCGACCTCGGTTGCGCGACGCAAGATTTGTTCGGCTTGGTTCAGGCGACCAAGTCTGAGATTGGCCGACCCAATAGCACTCAAGACGTCGCCATTGATCCCTTGCTCGCCAGCTGCCCGATAATAGGCCTCAAGCGCCAGCTCGTACTCTCCAGCAGCCATCAGCCTGTGCCCAACGATCAGACCGTCGACGTTTTCGCCAGACCCCACGCCTCCGGGCGCAAACGCTCCATCCTGAGATTGACCAAGGCCGCCCGTGGTTTCACAAGCGGCCAAAAGTCCGAAACTGACACAAATCGTCGTCAGATATGTTAGGCGCATGTGGCCCCTTAGAAGTTCGCCTCACTCAATGTGACCGCGATATCGTAGACCGACGGACCGATCAAAATGATCAGCAACGGCGGCACGGTCAACATCATTGTGGCAAGGGTCATCTTCGTCGGCAAGGTGTTTGCCTTTTCTTCGGCCCGCATGACGCGTTTATCGCGCATTTCCGATGCATATACGCGAAGCGCTTCTGCAATCGAGGTACCAAAGCTGGCCGATTGGATCAGAACCGTCACAAAACTGGCGACATCCGGAACGCCTGCACGTTCGGACATGTCGCGCAGAACCTGCGTTTTGTCCTTACCAGCCTTCATCTCGTGGCTGACGATTTCAAATTCATCTGCGAGAGCAGGGAAGCCTGCGCGGATTTCCTTGGAAACCCGGATGATGGCCTGATCAAGTGACTGACCCGCTTCAACACAAACCAGCATCATGTCCAAGCTGTCTGGAAAGCCATTTGTAATCTCTTCCTGACGTGCAGTCTGGCGACGTGTCACCCAGTATTTGGGAAGCATGTAGCCAACGACACCAGGAATAATGATCGACAGCAAAAGCGACTGCGTGGTCGGCTCACCGGTGGCGCTGTTGTAGATGGCGTACAGGATGCCCAGCAACAGGAACCCGATACCTAGCGCAAATTGTAGGAAGTGATACGTCCGAACCGCATCTTTCGCCCGATCACCGGCTGGCAGCAGTTTCCGCTGAACCGCGCCCTACTCTTTCTCGGCCTGTGGCGCAAGGAATCCAGAGTATTTGTCGAGTTTGTCCGCGTTGGCGTTTCGCCCGCGACGCAGACCCTTCTTCTCGCCCTTGGCAGTGTCTTCTCGGGCTGCCTGACGCAGCTTGTCCAGCGGGTCTTTTTCACGCTTCAACAGGATCGGCAACGTCAGCAAGACCAGGAACATGCCCAGCACGCCGATGACCAAAAGCGGACCAAGGGCACCGAACTGTTCAGTCAGGAAAGTGTTGACCGGCTCGAGTATAGAAAGGATCGCTTCCATTGGGTTAAACCTTAATGTTTACAAGGGCTTTCATGACGAAAATGTTCACCACGAGGAAGCCGGCTACGACGAGACAGGCGGGAATGAAGACCGACGTTTCTTTCACGTCGTCGTAGTAATTCGGCTGGATCACGTTGATCATGACAAGTGCTGCGATCGGGAAGATCGACAGGAACATGCCCGACCATTTCGCTTCCGCTGTAATCGCTTTCACGCGGCGGAAGAGCTTGAAGCGTGCGCGAATAACTTTCGCCAGACCGTCCAGAATCTCCGCCAGGTTACCACCTGATGTCTGCTGAATGGTCACGGCAACTGCGAGGAAGCGCAAATCCTGCATGTCCATCCGTTCGGCCATGTGCTTCAGAGCTTCGCCCACGTCGCGACCGTAAGCAGCTTCGTCCGAAATCACACCCATCTCAGAACCGAGCGGGTCAGGGACTTCGTTTGCTACAATCTGCAAGGCAGAGGTAAACGGGTGGCCAACACGAAGGCTTCGAACCATCAGTTCAACGGCTTCCGGGAGCTGTTCTTCGATCATCGCCAAACGCTTCTTGGCGGTGTTGTTGACCCAGACATAAACGGCGCCAACGCCCATCAGAACTGAAATCACAAGCCGAATTGGCAAAGAAGCACCTGTTGCGAACGTAAGGCCGACAAAGGCCACGACGCTCAAAATGCCCATCACCATGATCAACTGCGATGGCGTAAAGGCGATGTTTGCCTTTTGCGCTTTCTCGGCCAGCATCGCATAAAGCGGGATGCTGCGCGATTTCATGTGCTGGGACATTTCCTTTCGGAGCTGTTCCAACACCTGCTCACGGCCTGCGCCGCGTTCCAGCATATCAAGGCGACGATTGACCCGATTGTTCAGGCTGATCGATTTGCCGAATACGGTCAGATAGATACCCTGAACGAGCCCGAGCACGCCCAGGAAAATCAGACCATAAATGAGTGGTTCTGCACTAATGACCATCAGGCATTACTCCGCAGCGAAGGGTTCGAAAATATTGGCTGGCAGATCGTAGCCCCACATCCGGAAACGCTCCGAGAAGTTGCTGCGAACACCTGTGGCCGTGAAGTGGCCGATGATCTTGTTGTCTGGCGTCAGGCCAACACGCTGATAGCGGAAGACCTCTTGCATCGAGATGACCTCACCTTCCATGCCTGTCACTTCCGTGATCGAAACCATGCGGCGCGAACCATCCTGAAGACGTGATGCCTGCACGATAAGGTTCACAGCAGAAGAGATCTGCGAGCGAACGGCCTTAAGTGGCATTTCGATACCCGCCATCGCGATCATGTTTTCCAGACGCGAAACACCATCACGTGCCGAGTTGGCGTGGATCGTCGTCATTGATCCGTCGTGGCCGGTGTTCATGGCCTGAAGCATGTCGATAACTTCTTCGCCACGCGTCTCACCCACGATGATGCGGTCGGGACGCATACGAAGCGCGTTTCTCAGACAGTCACGCTGTGAAACGGCGCCTTTGCCTTCCACGTTCGGTGGGCGGCTTTCCATCCGTCCAACGTGCGTCTGCTGCAGCTGAAGTTCCGCTGTATCCTCAATCGTCAGAATACGCTCGGCGTCATCGATAAACGATGACAAAGCGTTCAGCGTTGTCGTTTTACCAGAACCAGTACCGCCGGAAACGATCACGTTCAGACGTGTCGCAACAGCAGCCTGCAAGTATGCAGCCATCTCTTCGGTAAAGGCACCAAACGACACAAGGTCGTCAACGCTAAGCTTTTCTTTCTTAAACTTACGAATGGAGACCAGCGAACCGTCAACGGCGATCGGAGGCACCATCGCGTTGAAACGCGAACCGTCAGCAAGACGAGCGTCAACGTAAGGATTGGATTCATCAACACGACGACCAACGGCCGAAACGATCTTGTCGATGATACGAAGCAGGTGGCGCTCGTCTTTGAAGGTTGTGTCGGTCAGCTCAAGCTTACCAGCACGTTCCACGAAGACCTGTTGCGGGCCGTTCACCAGAATATCGTTGACGCTGTCGTCTTTCAGAAGCGGTTCGAGAGGGCCAAGGCCCGTCACTTCGTCATACAGATCCTGGTTCAGGGTCTGGCGTTCCTCGCGGTTGAGAACAACGCCCATCTCGTCCAGCGCTTCGCCCGAAATTGCAACGATCTCCGAACGGAGGTCGCTCTCGCTTGCGTTTTCAAGCGCGGCGAGGTTCAGGTTATCCAGAAGGCGCTTGTGCAATTCGAGCTTGATCTCGCCCAAACGCTCCTTGCGCTTCTTTTCCTTGTCCACTGGCGCGGCCTGTGCCGGCACGCGGCTCATCGCACGGCGCTTGGCAACCGGTTCGGTCTGTGGGGCGGGCTTTGAAGTCGGCTTCGCAGAAGGAAGATCAGCTTGACCCCCTGGAATACTTTTCAGCTCTGGCGTGCCGGGCTCCCCACCCTGACCGCCGCCTTTCTTATACTTTGAAAACAACGGCTTGCTCCTTTAATACTCAAGCGCCTTCCGCGGCACCCACGTTTGTTTCGTGGACCGATTCTGCGAGTTTCTGAATTTCTTTGCGTAACGGGTTCTTCGCGGCGACTTCGCTCAACGGTTGGCCGTGGTCGTTTGATTGAACAACCTGCTTGCCGCCGTCTGGCATGAGAACTTCGATTGTGATGTCGAGGCTTTCGGCCATGCGCTTGACGCGGCTTTTGCCATTCATGTCTGTGAACTTCGGTGCGCGGTTCAGCACATAGCGAAGCTTGTTGAACGGCAGGTCTTCACCTTTCAATGCGCGGATCAGGCGCAGGGTGTTCTGTGCCGAACGCATGTCCAATTCCGTCATGGCGAAATAGACGTGTGCAGCGTTCAGAACCGTCTCGGTCCACATCACGACACTTTGCGGCATGTCGATAACGACATAGTCAAAGTTGGTACGGGCGACCTCGATGATCTTCCCGACGTCTTCCGGTGTGATCATGTCCAGCGGGATCAGTTCGCTTGGAGCGGTAAACACATGCAGCGTGTCTTCGTAAGTCAGAAGAGCCTGCATGAATGCTTCGATGTCCATCGAAGCCGTGTCCTGAAGAAGTTCGAATACTGCTTCGCGACGCGGCAGGTCCAGATAAGTGGCTACAGCGCCAAATTGCAGATCGAGGTCGATCAGACAAACCCGCGGTTTCTCTCCGTCCTCTTCAATGTTCGCCAGTTCCCATGCAAGGTTTACAGCGAACGTGGTTGAACCTGTGCCGCCGGCCAGTCCCTGAACCGGGATAACGATGCCGTCGCGGTCTCCTGTCGCCTTCATCGTGCCCTGGGCAGAAACGGCTGGCATCATTGCTGCCATGCGCATCCGCTCAATCGCGTCGTGAAGTGCGCCATCAGGAAGCGGGTAGGGTACGAACTCAGCAGCGCCAAGCTTCAGCAACTTATGCAGAGCAATAGGGCTGACTTCTTCTGCGATGACCAATGACTTGATGTCTTGGGCAGTTGCCGTCTTCACCAGCTCACACAGCGCGTCCAGGTCGGCTTCGTCTTCCTGGTCAATTGCGATGCAAACGAATTCCAGTGAATCAGCGTCAGGTTGACTGAGGAATGATGCGGCATCTTCGATTGATAGATCGCCCCAGTTTTCCCCACATTCGTTTTCCATGTCTTCGATCAGAAGATCGAAGTTCTGAACGTCCCGACTGATTGTGCACGCCATGATTGGCGCTGGTTCGTCCATGATAGCCGCGTTGCTCGACATACCCATACGTCCTTCAATACACGGGTGACCAAATGATCTGGTTCACCCCTTTCTATGAGAAGGACAGGACGCGCGATTCCGCGTAAACCGGTCTTCCCCAAAGCGGACGTTGCAGGGCAATATCGGCGACATTGTGGCCAAAAAATCGTAATTATTCGGAATTCTGCGACATTAAATAGAAAAAGGGCGGCCTGGAAGCCGCCCTTCGAAACAGTTGTTGGGGGTTTTAGCCGCCCTGTGCCTGGCCTTCGATGGCTGCAAGACCGCCGCCATTGATCTGCTGAGGCATGGTGGCGCTGCCGACATATTCGCGCCAGATAACCTGAGCGTATTTGCCGTTCAGCTGACCCGAACAAGTAACGGTACCTGCCATGTAGCGTGGCTGGCCTGCCGGGCTCTTCGGATCGAGAACCACAACAGGGTCTGGAACCACATAGCCTTTGGCGCGACCGGTACACATCTGTGCTGTCATGTTGCGCATCGTTGCGTTTCCGAAACCACCAGTGTCGATGGCTGATCCGGCTTCGAGGTGGAATGCACCGGGGATGTCAACATCACCCGCACAACCTGCCAGAGCAAGAACACCAGCCC
>JAPPOI010000004.1 GCA_028818055.1 Boseongicola sp. | reverse complement strand
GAAGCTTTCGCTGCATTGCCTGCCGGCACAATCGAAGATCTCCTGAAGCCTGAACACAAATTAATGATTGCTTGGATCTTGAACTATCACGATGTTCCTGGAAAAGTTATGTCCGGCGACCTGAGCGACGACATGATGGCGACGACCGTTCAGGGCTCAGACGTCATGATCGATCTGGACAACGGCGTCATGGTTGAGGAAGCAATGGTTGTTTCGGCTGACATCGAAACGTCAAACGGCGTCATCCACGTGATCGACAAAGTCATTCTTCCAAACTGATTGTGTGGCCGCTTTGGCGGCACTCAACGCAATTTTCTTACCCCCTACGCCTTTTGGCGTTGGGGGCCCTTCCCGGCAGTGTTCGTTAACAGAAACTGCCCTGACAGAACCATCCCGATGACATTGTGTCTCCATGTGCAAAATAGAGCCACAGCCGGTCGCCACGATGCGTTGTCACACGCCAATAATCACGCAAACCGGTACGCCAATCCGGATCATCCAACCACCATTCAGGCGCAATCCGTTCGGGGCCGAAACCACCCAAGATGTCATGCCGACGTCCTCGCCAGAAAATGTGAGCGGGAAGCGGGCCCGGCTGATCCTCTCCGGGCGTAACGATCTCGGTCCGCCACATCTCAATAGGACGTAAACCTGCCGGTCGCACCCATGCCTCGGCAGGCCCAGCCCAGGCAGCCGCAACGAAATGCGAAGACTTTTCAGGGATGTGGCTATCCGCTGGATGAAGACGGGTGATGACGTGAAGACCGATCCGGGCACCGATGCGGCCAAGCAGGTCGTCTTCAGCGAACGTACCGGTCAGACGTACTTTACCATCAGATGCCGCCGCCGCATGGCCACGGTGTTGGTGTGGTGTAACGGGTTCGGTTTCCGTCGCAGAGAGCCGGACCATGTCGAAACCAAAACCCGCATCAAGGCTGTCGACCTTCATCATCAGAAGTGGCTTGATGCGGTCCGGATCGGCAGCCGGGCGTGCAAGATTGACCTCGATCAGTTGAACGCCGTGGTCCGTCCGAAAGCATTCAAGCCGAACTGATCGTGCGCCACGCCCTGCATCCCTGAGCTTATCGGACAAGGGCGGTAAAAGTCGGTCAAGGGCAGCTGCAATATCCGCTTCAAGCCCGATCGGTTCGGGAAGCGTTAACCGTACTGCGAATACAACATCAGGACGTGCTGGCGTGATTGGTTCAGGCTCGATCCCCAACGCCTGATCCAGACGCTGAACAAGCTGTCGACCGAAGCGGCGTGCAAGGGCGGCGCGGGGCTGGCCGATGACGTCTTCGATCTTGCGGATCCCCAATCGTGCCAGTGTCGCAGATGTCTCGGCATCAAGACGCAACGCAGCGACCGGGAGCCCTGCCAAGGCAGTTCGCGTCTGACCCGGCGCAGCAATCCGGTTTGTTTTCAATAGCTTGGCGCGACCGACCGGTGCTGTCCCACCCCGTTCCCAATGGCGGCGTTTGGCGGCGCGCGAGCGGGTGGCGCGGGCTTCCTGCGCGATATCATCACCCGAGCGCAGATTATCCGAGCCGTTGCCTGAATAGCGGGCCAGCGCCCATGCTGCGCCAAGCGTGTCGGCAATCCCTGCTGCAACAGTCAGCCCCAGCCCCGTACAATCCGCTTCAACGACATCCAGAAGCGCTTCTTCCCCACCGAAGAGATGCGCACAGCCGGTCAGGTCCACCACAAGCCCGTCAGGTGGGACTTCGGCCACCCATGGGCTAAACTTGCCTGCCCAGCGCCTGAGCACTGCCAAAAACGCAAGATCACGGTATGCATTTTGCAATTTTGTCTGCAATTCCGGACACATGGCATGTGCATCACGAAGCGGTTGGCCCCGCACGAGGCCCACCATTTCAGCTTCGGCCGAGAGAGAGACGAGCACTTGCGCGTTATTTTCCTGCCCGACCACGGCAAAGGGCGCGCCGGGCAAACCATATCCCTGCCGTACCGCACGTTCTGCAGCAAGGCGCGGAAACCAGAGCGAAAGAATACGCCTATTGGGCATGAAGGCAGCTTTTGTTCCTATTTTGTTCTCATACATTTAGCGCGGCCAACACGACGAGTCGAGGGGTAGGACTTTGGAAAGATCCGTAAACACCACCCTGCCCCGGCGCTCGCGACGCGACGCGAAAGTAGCGTTTTGTACAGAAGAATTTCCGGCAAAGTGCAGTTTTGTACATGTCCTCGGACGGTCGGTTTAAGAAAGTGTAAACTGAAAAATAGCTTTTGGACGCGTTCGCACACATACTGACGACCAGAGGGTGAACATCCTTTGGGGGGAAACATGTACGAAGAATTTCGAGCCAAAGAGCGTAGTGGCTGGGGGTCAAAAGCCGACTACTACGAGCATCACACAGCGCGCATCACCACGCAGGCTATTCCCACACTGCTAGCAGCGGTTCGCGTCCGCGCAGGGGCAAGCGTTCTCGATATTTGCACCGGACCCGGCTATGCCGCCGGAGCGGCGCATGCAATCTGCGCGCGGGCGACCGGCGTGGATTTTGCGCCTGAAATGGTCGCGCGCGCGGCCCAGAATTTCCCAGATTGCACATTCGAAGAAGGTGACGCCCTTGCACTGAGGTTTTCGGACGGAACTTTTGATGCAGCGGTTTGCACTTTTGGCATTTTCCACGTCACCGACCCGGCACAGGCAATTGCAGAAGCATACCGCGTTTTGAAACCCGGGTGTCGATATGCGTTCAGCCAATGGTGCGCACCCAATGAAGCAGAGTTCTTCCGAATTGGAGCCAGCTTGATTGCCGAACACGCTGACATGTCGTTGGTGCCGCCAGCTCCGAATGCATTTGATATGTCCGACAGGTCACATTGCGAACAGGTCATGAAAAGTGCCGGGTTCGACGAAATCATCATTACCGAGGTGCCGAGTGTTTATCACGCACCTGAAGGAGAACTTTTCGACGGCATCATGAAACTTTCCGTTCGCGGCGCGATGATCGTCGAAGCACAAGATGACGCGACCAGACAGCGTATTCGCGATGTCGTTAATGCGGCGGCCAAGTCCCACCATACGGACGAAGGCGTCATCATTCCTTCGCCTTGTTTCGTCGTTTCGGGGAGAAAGCCGGAAAAGCGGTGATTACTTTGCGCGCGCATCCGGCAACTGCAGTTGCACTGAAGTCAATTCAGGCCCTATCGGAACAGCCTGAAAGCACGTTTAAAGCAAAGTGATGTAAAGGCGGGTTGTGACCCGCCTTTTAACTTTTAGGCCAGTGCGATGTTGGTCGCTGCGACGCGACCGTCGCGGCCTGGTTCTGTATCGAATGTCACTTTCTGGTCGTCAGCCAGACCTGTGAGGCCTGCGCGTTCGACTGCAGAAATGTGTACAAAAACGTCTTTGCCACCATCGTCGGGAGCAATGAAGCCGAAGCCTTTAGTGGTGTTAAACCATTTGACGGTGCCTGAGGCCATATCGTCATTCCTTTTTGCAGTGCTGCCCACGGAATGCGGCAGCGCGGCGGCGTCAAAGCAAAATCGGGAGCCTGTCGCCTTTTAAGCAGAAAGGGGTCGATCGTCTGTAACGTAGCACTGCAGCCTATGCCGAAAACTGCGCAATCGGTCAACTTAAAGTTCTGTGACACTTTCACATTTGGGCAAAGGTTTGCCCGTTTACTCAATCACAACTCTTTGACCGGTTTTTGGGGGTTGGAACACTATATTGCCCACGATAATGTCCGCGAACTTTGTCAGGAGGCGAGCATGCTAAGAACAATAATCATAACCGTGTCACTTGTCGCTGCCACCGCTCTTTGGGCCCATTCGGGCGTGAAGGATCCGCAGGTAAAGGCTCGAATGGACGGTATGGACGTTTTGGCAGAGCAAACGAAGATTTTGGGGCAAATGGCGAAGGGTGCGACCGAATTTGATGCGGCCAAGGTTCAGTCGGCGCTTGCCGTGATGGCCGACGAAGCCGACCAGGTTCAGGCCTTGTTTGAACCGAAAGCAGATGATCCGAAATCCGAGGCACTCCCGACGATCTGGACCGAGTGGGACAAGTTCGCCATGCATGCGGACGATCTTGTAGCAGCAATAGCTGTTGCGGATGGCTCAAGCGCGGCTGCCTTAGGGCAAACACTGCGCGGCATTGGTGGTGCATGCGGCGCTTGTCATAAAGATTATCGCCAGAAAAACTAACCGCAGTAGACGTTCAAGATCGCTCCACTGGCGTCCAATACGATGTTGGTGCGCTGGGGAAGATATTCCTGTGTGATGATATCGCCTTCCGTGAATACGCGGATCGACGGATCTTCCGACACTTCGACGTCGGCGATCGGCGTGCCTTCGAAGACGCGGTAATCGGCAGCATCACATTGCTCTAGCGCTGGCGGAGCCTCTTCCGCTTCCTCGGTAACTTCCTCATCCGGCGGAAGCTGCTCATCAACTTCGTCCGCTGGCGTACAGGCGGAGAGGGTCAGGGCAAAAAGTCCGAGGCGAAACAGCATATTGGCACCAATTGATTACGCAGGCGGCATCAAACCGACATTCCCCGTATTTGTCCATACACAGGGGTAAGGTGAAAAAGTTTGCGCGAAGTTCGGCTTTGCGGCAGTGTCGGCCCAACGAACAGTGGAGGGATTGATGCGAACACGTGCCGCAGTGGCTATCGAGGCCGGAAAACCGCTTGAGGTTATGGACGTTAACCTGGATGGCCCACGTGCCGGGGAAGTCTTGGTCGAGATCAAGGCAACCGGTATCTGCCACACCGATGAATTCACCCTTTCGGGTGCGGACCCTGAAGGGCTTTTCCCGGCCATTCTGGGACATGAAGGTGCGGGCGTGGTTGTGGAAGTTGGCGCAGGCGTGACCAGCGTAAAGCCGGGCGACCACGTTATCCCGCTTTATACGCCTGAGTGCCGGGAGTGCGAGTACTGCCTGCATCCGAAGACGAACCTGTGCCAGGCCATTCGGTCGACGCAAGGTCAGGGACTTATGCCGGACGGCACGTCGCGTTTCACCACGCTCGATGGTGATCCCATCCTCCATTACATGGGCTGCTCGACCTTTTCGAACCACACCGTTTTGCCGGAAATCGCGGTTGCGAAGGTTCGCGAAGATGCCCCGTTCGACAAGATTTGCTACATCGGCTGCGGTGTGACGACGGGCATCGGCGCCGTGATCAATACAGCCAAAGTCGAGGAAGGTAGCCGCGCCATAGTTTTTGGTCTGGGCGGCATCGGTTTGAACGTGATCCAGGGCCTGAGACTGGCGGGCGCGGACCAGATTGTGGGCGTTGACATCAACCCGGGTCGCAAAGCGATGGCTGAAAAGTTCGGGATGACGGATTTTGTCAATTCGACCGAGGTTGATGGCGATCTGGTTGCATACCTCGTCGATCTGACCAAGGGCGGTGCAGATTATACCTTTGATGCCACCGGCAACGTCCAGGTGATGCGCGCCGCACTTGAGAGTGCGCATAAAGGCTGGGGCGAAAGCGTGATCATCGGTGTTGCCCCTGCCGGTGCCGAGATCGCGACGCGGCCATTTCAGCTGGTCACCGGTCGGGTTTGGCGCGGCACAGCCTTCGGCGGCGCGCGTGGTCGGACTGATGTTCCGAAGATCGTTGATTGGTATATGGACGGAAAGATCGAGATCGATCCGATGATTACCCATACGCTGAGCCTGGATAAAATCAACGAAGGTTTCGATTTGATGCATGCTGGCGAGTCAATTCGCAGCGTCGTCGTTTATTAACCGGGACGGTTCACCAAGGGCGGGGGCCCTGCCCCCGCACCCCCGGAGTATTTACACCAGAAAGAATGAGCGAGACTTGGCGTGGCATTGACCTTTCGCGAGGCGAGTAAAGCCGAAGACGGGGACGCGGTTTGGTCGATGCTGGAGCCGGTCTTTCGCTCGGGCGACACGTATGCCGTTGATCCGGATATTTCCCGGGCGGATGCCTTGGAGTACTGGTTTTCGGCGGACCGCGTTTATCTGGCGGAAGACACCGGGCCCCTTGGCACGTTCTATATCCGGACCAACCAGCGTGGTGGTGGGCGTCATGTCTGCAATTGCGGGTATGTGACGGGACCCGGTTCGCAAGGCAAAGGCGTGGCGCGACAGATGCTGGAGTTTTCGCTGGGGGCGGCCAAAGCCATGGGGTTCACAGCGATGCAGTTTAATTTTGTTCTGGAGACAAATGAACGCGCCGTGGCGATATGGAAGAAAGCTGGCTTCAATGTCATTGGACGCCAGCCGCGCGCGTTTCAGCACCCCGACGGGACGTTCTGCGACGCGCTTGTCATGCACAAGTTTCTATAACGTCATTCAATCTTAAACGCCTCTTGTCATTCCGGGTCTGAGCACCGACATTCCTCAAAACGATTTTCAGGAGCAGGCGATGGCCGAAGAAAAAACCAAAGACGACGGCAAGAAAGAAAGCGGCAGTAAGGCTGAGCAGCTATTCTTCAAATCCCGTAATGTGATCATCACCGGCGAGATCAACCACGAGCTGGCCGAGCGTACGGTTAAACAGCTTCTGGCACTGGCGGAAGACAGCGACGAACCGATCAATCTTTATATTTCGAGCCCTGGTGGACATGTCGAAAGTGGCGACATGGTTCACGACATGATCAAGTTCATCAAACCCACGGTCAGAACCATCGGATCGGGCTGGGTTGCGTCAGCGGGCGCATTGATCTTTGTGGGCGCCGCAAAAGAAAACCGGTTCTGTCTGCCAAACACACGCTTCCTTTTGCATCAGCCGTCCGGCGGCATCGGTGGCCAGGTCACCGACATGCAAATTCAAGCAAACGAAATTGAGAAAATGCGCGAACGCTTCCACAAGCTGTTTGCAGAAGCCACCGGCCAGTCGCCAGCCAAGATCGCAAAAGACACCGAACGTGATTTCTGGCTGAACACCGACGAAGCGATTGAATATGGACTTCTGGGCAAGGTGATCAGCAGCGCTGCCGAATTGGATTAAATCGCCGGAGCCATTCCGGGTTGAACGGCGGTCGCATCATGCGATCGCCGTTTTTACTTGGCGCCATACTTGCAGAGAAACATGTCGACCGCCCCTTCGACGACCCGGTCGATCTCTTCTTCGGTTGGAGGTTCCCGGAGCCCGAGAACCATTTCCATATGAAGCCCTGCTTTGCATAGCTCAGGGAATTGGTTCGCGGCCAGATCGATATCGTCGATAACCAGTTTGCCCTCGTCCACAGCCTTTTGCAGGAAGTGACGCAGAATGTTGCGAACCTGTTCCGGCCCCGAAGAATAAAATTCTTTCACAACTTCAGGGAAGCGCTGGCTTTCACCGACGACGATGCGGTGAACCTGAAGGCCAACATCCGACATGAAGAACCGCACCATGCGGCCTGCCGCCAACGTCATCGCTTCGCGGATATTTTCGGATTCTTCAATTTGAGCGATGGCCGCATCAGATTGTGACTGGCATTCCATGCGCGCCACTTCGACGAACAGAAGTCGTTTGTCGGGAAAATAGCTGTAAAGGGTTGCTTTCGACACCCCAGCTTCGCGCACGATGTCATCGACACTGGCGCCTTCGAACCCATCGCGCATGAAGACTTTGCGGGCGCCATCAACGACCTGGTCCCACTTGCGACCTTGTTTCAATATTGCCTTTGGAGCGTTCATGGCTGCCTCGGTTCGTGTTTCTCATTATATAAACTGACCAGTTCAGTTTTTTCAAGGCGCGGCGCCGAG
>JAPPOI010000129.1:3482-29451 GCA_028818055.1 Boseongicola sp. | reverse complement strand
ATTCAGATCCAGACTGTTTTTGAGGTGCTTGTTAAGGAAATCGTTTTCGGGCGTGCGCATCACCATACACCCACATTCACGGAATTCAGCCAGGTTGGCGGTCGACGGCAATTCGAGATACTCCGCCCAGTCGCGCCAATAGTGATAGCCCTCCCACGCGAATGCCGTACCGTCGAACGTTGAATAGTGCATTCTGATGATTGCGCATGATCCAGCAGTAGATCCGTGGCCGATTTGCGTGTTCCTATCCAACGATAGAGTCTTGAAGCCCAACTTCGCCAATTCAAACGCGGTTGCGGTTCCGATTACCCCGGTTCCAATGATGATTGCGTCTGGATTGCTCATGGGCGTTCTCCGGTTTGGATGGCTTCAACGTACGCACGGAATTCGGCAAGTTCAGCCGAGGAAGCGTGCTGTCCCGTAAAGATGAAAAGATAGTAGGGGTTCAATCGCAAGCGTTCTTGCATGGGCTCACGCAGATCGGCGTCAATATATCCGATCTGCATATAATATAGTGTCCGAGATCGAACGAGCGCATCTGTGGGATCAAATCCAAAGCGCTCGAACATCGCTTGAAGTGCGGCAAGGCGCTTGGCATCTGACGCATCAAGGCTTTGGCGCACTGCTGGAGCTCTCCGTGCCCAGTCGCGAACCGCAAAGTCGAGAGCTATGTCGAAAAGCTCGGGCGTCACAAAACACCGGAAGACGTTGCAGCACGCCTCAGTGATGGTTTCGGCAGGCATTTCGGTGTGCCGCACAAGCGAGCCGGTGTTCGTCTTCTGCCAGTGCTCCAACAACGCTGTCAGAATGTCGTCCCGGTCTTTGAAGTACCAATAGAAGCTTGAGCGCGACACGTTCAATCGATCCGCGAGCGTCATTACTTTCACATTCGCCACACCATCATCCACCATGATTGCCATCGCGGCATTCAACCAGTCATCACGCGTGACTTTGACGTTTCCGACCAATGGTTCTTTGGTTGGATCGTTGCGGTGAAGTGGCTTGGTGGTTCCCATGATCTAGCTCACCGGAAAAGCACCACCTGAGGCTGTGCGATCTCTAATGTATGTTTCTAGCGCTTCGATCCGATCCACTGTAAATTTGGGACCTTCGCTTTCTGCCAGTATTTGTTGCCATATACCGGTCGCCCGTGTCGTTGCGTCGAGTGCGCCATTCTCAGTCCAAGTGCCGAAGTTCGACCAGTCCGCGACCAATGGTTCGTAGAATTCAGTCTGATATCGCGCCATCGTTTGGGCGGCTGCGAAAAAATGGCCTCCGGGTTGGACTTCCTCCAGAGCATCCAATCCAATCTCCGCTGTTTCTGCAGGTGTCTCCGCGCAAAGCTCTGCGACCATCTGTAGGACTTCGAGATCTGTAATCAGTTTTTCGTAACTGACGGTCAATCCACCCTCCAACCAGCCGGCCGCGTGGATCGTCACCGTGGCACCCGCCAACAAGCATCCCCAAAGTCCAAACTGTGTTTCGTTTGCTGCCTGAGCGTCTCCCAAGTTTGCGGCAGAACCCGAGGCGGAGCGCCACGGCAAATCGATCAGCCTTGCGAGTTGGCCTGCCGCCAACGATGCCTTGAAGTGTTCAGGCGTGCCAAACGCCGGTGCTCCAGACTTCATATCAACATTGGAAGTGAAAGTGCCGTAGAGAACTGGTGCCCCAGGTCGCACCAATTGGGTGAGCGTAATGGCCGCCAAAGCTTCGGCATGGCTCAACGTCAATGCGCCCGCGACTGTGATAGGTGCCATTGCGCCCATGAGCGTAAACGGAGTGACGATGGAAACTTGCCCGGCCTTGGCAAAATCGATCAAACCCTGAGCCATCGGGATGTCCAACTGGCGTGGCGAGTTCGTGTTTATTATCGTGTAAGAATAAACGTTGCTCAGCAATTCATCGTCGGAAAGCCCGCGAAAGTCGCGCAGCATCTCGAAACTTTCTTCGACTTGAGGTGTTCCCCGCGAGAAAATGAACGGCAACTTGTCAGACAATGTCAGCTGCGACTTCATCGTGAAGTAATGCCGAACATTTGTCTCTATATCCTGCGGCTCTATAAGCGGCGGCACCATCTGCAGTACGTCAAAATGCTGCGTTAAACTCACAAGATCATCAAAGTCGCTGGCAGTTCCCGGGCGACGCCCTCTAACCAAGTCGGTCGCGTGTGGCGCCCCCGCCCCTGGCTGGAAAACCATTGAACCGGGCTCAAGCAAAACATCCCGATCCGAAACTGCGCCTTTCGCAAGGATCGAACGCGGTGCGGAAGCCAGCGCCGCTTCGACCATCTCACGTCCAATGTGGATCATGTCATTCGGCTTTTGGACGCCGCCGCCCGACACGAAGATGTCCTTTGCTTCCGGCAAGAGAACCCTGATGCCAAGGTCTTCAAGCACCGTCAATGCGGCCTCGTGAATCGCTTCGATGCGATCATCTGAAAACACCTTCATCGGCGGAAATGGGTTCCGCAGATTTCGGTAGTTCACGACGCGCTTTGGCGTTGAAGAGGACGATCCTCTTCTACGATTGCTGCGGCGTCCACGCTCTTCCGTCATCCCCGCATGGCCTGACCAGACGGATCATAAGGTGACGCAGCAATAACTTTTGCAGCACGCTCCTTGCCAACAACATGGACCTTTAACTCGGTTCCTTCGTCAGTATGGCCGGTGTCGACCAGTGCCATTGCCAATGACTTCTGCGTCGTATGGCCATAACCTCCGGACGTCACAAATCCGACCAGCTTGTCACCCGACCAAACTGGTTCGTAGCCACTGGCGTCTGCATCGTCCGCGTCAATCTCAAGTGTCACAAGTCTGCTCGATGGTCCGTTGCCATCGCGCTCTGCCAAGGCCGCCTCCCGGCCGACAAAGTCACCTTTACCCCACGCAATCCAGCGATCCATGCCGGTCATTCCTGGTGTTCGGTCCTGTGTGAACTCTGCCGACCAAATGCCGAACGATTTCTCAAGCCGCATCGAAAGCATGGCATTGAAACCGTATTCTTGCAGTCCAAACTCTGCACCAGCCTCAAGCAAGATGCGCCGAAGCTTGACGTGATCGCCCATACGACAGTTGATCTCAAAGCCAAGTTCGCCGGCCACTGACATTCTGGCGACACGGGCGTTGACCAATCCGACATCCATCTTGGCACATCCCATGAACGGGAATGAAATGTCCTCGTTAACAAGCTTCTGAAGTACCTTTCGACTGTTGGGGCCGGTCAGCCCGAAACCACAGATTTCTTCCCCTAGGTCACGGATAGAAACACCGTCTTCCAGGTGGTCATTAAACCAGCGCATGTGCCACGCACGTAAATAATAGGACCCCATGATCCACCACGTTCCGTCACCCCAATTCAAAAGGGTGAGGTCACCTTTCAAACGCCCTTCAGGTGACAGCATGACGGCGAGTCTCGCGCGACCAGGCGACGGAAGTTTGGTTGCCAGAAGCTTGTTCAGCCAAGCTTCGGCGTTTGGACCGGTTACTTCGTAGCGCGAGAACCCGGTGATATCGACCATACCGACATTTTCGCGTGCGTTTTTACATTCCGCGGCGACAATGTCGTGGGCGTTGGAACGCTTTAGCGTCAGATTCTCCTCAAAATCATCGGAAGGCGCAAAGTAGAGAGGTGTTTCCAAATCCCAGCTCACGCCCCAGCGGCAACCAGCTTCGGTCATAGCGTCATGAGCGGGTGCCATTTTGAGTGGTCGTCCGGCTGGAAGCTGTTCATTCGGATACGACATAACGAAACGCCGCGAATAAAACTGGCCAGTCGTTTCTTTAATGTACTGTCTGTTTTCGGCGAACTTGCCGTAGCGAGCTACATCCATAGACCAGGCGTCGGCCTCGGGCTCTCCATGGATCATCCATTCGGCCAGCGTCTTTCCCACGCCTCCGCCCTGCAAGAACCCGGCCATGACTGCGCAAGCACACCAGTAACCCGGCTTGCCGTCCACAGGTCCAACCAGTGGGTTGCCATCGGGAGAGAACGTGAAGGCGCCGTTCACCCAGGTCTTGATACCAACGTCTTCAATAGCCGGGTACCGAGAGAACCCAAGCATAAGCTCGTTCTCAATGCGATCCAGTTGTTCCTGGAAAAGCTCCTCACCATAATTCCACGGCGCACCGTCCATCGCCCAGTGCTCGTGTTCAATCTCGTAGATACCGACAAGCACACCGTTCTGGTCTTGCCGCATATACGTAAAGCCTTCGAGATCGACCGTCATCGGCATCTCAAAATCTGCTGCCTCGACCTCTGGAATCGTGTCGGTGATGAGGTAGTGGTGTTTCAGGGGCGAAACCGGTAGCTCAATGCCCGCCATACGGCCAACTTGTTTTGCCCAAAGACCGCCTGCGTTCACCACATGCTCACAGGTTATGTCGCCTTTATCGGTTTTGACGATCCAGCCATCTTTGGTCTGGACCAACGCATCAACCTTGGTTTCCTCGTAGTACTCGGCGCCACGCTTCTTTGCGGCAGTAGCATAGGCCTGAACGGTGCCAGTTGTATCAATATATCCCTCGCGATCGGCCCACATCGCGCCAAGCACACCTTCGGTCGACATGATCGGGCACCGTCTTTGAGCCTCTTCTGGTGACATCAACTCGCAGTCATCAATGCCGATGGATTGGAAGATACGATAGTTTGCCTGAAGCCATTCCCAACGTTCAGGCGTACCAGCCAAGGTAAGCCCCCCGGTCATGTGCAAACCGATGTTCTGGCCACTTTCCTTTTCGATCTCGCTTAGAAGATCGATCGTATATGCTTGGAGAGCTGCCATATTCGGGTCGGCATTCAGCGCGTGAATTCCACCTGCAGCATGCCAACTAGAACCCGAGGCCAACCGACGACGCTCGAGCATAACAACGTCAGTCCACCCGAATTTCGCCAGATGGTATAGCACCGAAGAGCCAACGACACCTCCTCCGATTACCACGACGCGATAATGTGACTTCATGCTCTGATCTCCCTATTGGCCGGCGATGCTCCAAATGGCTGCCGTTAGAGTTCTGGACATTTATGTCCATTACTCGCCAAAAAGCGACGCGAACCGTGTCCGTTGACGACTAGTTCGCTAGCCAGGACGTTAATGCAGAAGTGGTCTCAAAGGGTTTTTCCAGCGTCGGGAGATGGCCAGCGCCTTCGATTTCGACCAACTGCGAATTTGGTATCGCCTTGTGCATCATGATGTGGCGATCAGGCGGGCAAAGCCGATCCTCCGCACCGTACAGTAACATTGTGTGTTCCGGTGCCATTTCCAGAAAAGGCGTTAGATCGTCGCGATCCCGCAATGCGATAGCCTGCGCCTCAAAAACATAGGGTCCCAAAGCATGGGCCATATCCGCGCACAGATCGAGTAGTTCAGACTTGTGCGGTCCATCCACAAGGTATGCTGGTTTCAACTCTTCGCGCATGACGTCCGTTAGTCGTCCCTCCCACACGTCGGAGATTTGCCTTGTACGAATGTCGTAGTTCTCTGGAGCGTCGGCCAACGGCGTTGTGTCCATTAACGCCAAGCGCTCAATACGATCTGGTGCCTGACGAAGGATCTCAAGCGCCACGATGCCACCCATCGATAATCCAGCAACGCAGAATGTCCCGTTTATCTCATCGAGAATTGCGGTCGCCATGTCTTTGATCGACGGCTCCACTGGTATTACCGGGAAAACTTCGCGGTCTCGTTTTAACTCTGCAATTTGAGGGCCAAATAACCGGTCATCACACATGAATCCCGGAATAAGAACCAGAGGTGTCATCCAATGCGCCTGGCGCCTTCGGACAAGGTTGCGAGCTTGGCCCAAGCGATCGAAGGGTCTACGGCACCAAAGCCCGCGAATGTTCCAAAGCCACAATCAGACCCCGCGATCACACGTTCACCACCTACGATATCGACGAACCGTTCAATGCGTTGCGCGACGAGGTCCGGGTGCTCCACAAAGTTAGTTGTCGTATCGACAACCCCCGGAACCAGAACCTTGTCATCCGGAATGTCCGCTTTTCTGTCGCGGAAAACGGTCCATTCGTGACCGTGACGCGGGTTGGATGTTTCGAACAGGACATACCGCGCTTTTGCAGACATCAATGTATCGAACATCTTTGCCATGTCTATGTCGCAGACATGGGGTCCCTCATAGTTCCCCCAGCAAATGTGAACACGAACGCGATCGGCTGGCACATCCGACAGCGCATGGTTCAGCGCCTCAATGTGCATGTTAGCGACCTTGATGAATTCGTCGTCGCTTAGGTCGGTGAACAACATGTGCCGACTTAAAGCCAAATCAGGACAATCCAATTGAAGGTCCAATCCAGAACCCACGATTGTCTCGTACTCTTCCTTCATCGCGTCGGCGAGCGCTGCTAGGTAAGCTTCCCGATTTGGATAGAAATCATTCTGTAAAAACAATGAAATAACGCCGGGGCTGGCGGCGTTCATGAAGCCACGCTCCAAGCCATTTGCTGCCATTGCGGATTTCAGATTCGCAATGTCTTTTTCAAGCTCACCCTGTCCTTTTGATTTCACCTCTCCCACGCACATTGGACGCGCGTATTTCGGTGTTCCGCCATCGTTAGCAAGACGCTCTAAAAAACTTGGAAACAGCTTCAGGTCCGCTGGTGCGTTTCGAGGGCTATCCCCGTCAAAGCCAGTGTAGCGATCCTTTACATAGGTCGCGTAGCTGATCTTGGACGTTTCTCCGTCGCTAATGATGTCAATGCCCGCCTCTTTTTGCTTTTCAGCCAGCATCGCGACGTGATCGGTCATAACCGCATCAAATTCCGCCTGGTCGTACGGTTCATTGCGTTCCCGTGCAAAGATGCAATCAACGACTTCCTGAGTTCGCGGCAAACTGCCCACGTGGGTTGTTTGGATTGCCATTATCGCAGGCTCCTTTGTCTTGATTATCCAGTCCAGGTCAGACCGGCGGGATCATTCGTTCCGACCACTCTGTACAAAGCTGCTTCACCGGACATTGAAGGAATGACGCTGTGGCTAGTGTTGGCGGGCACCAACATTGTGTCGCCTGGTGCCAAAATCTCATCGCCATCATCGGTGGAAACTTTCCAATGCCCTTTGACCGGCATCAGGACCACGGCTGTTGCAAATGTCTGGCTCGCGTCAGATGCACAGTTGGCAGAAACAAATTCGACCTCGAAGCCCGGTTTATCTCTGATGATGCCGGTTTCACCGATCACTTTCACTGGGTCGCCCGAACCGGACAGTGCCATCATATCGTGATATCGCCGTACATACCCACCGACAACTTCAAGCGGTGTTGGTTCCGGAAAGTCTTTCAGTTCGTCATCTGACAGTAGCGGCATCGGATTCACGCCTTCCGGCAATCCTTCACCTTTTTTGCTGTCGTATAGCTTACCTTGTTCCGAAAGAATGAGACCGTGGTCAGTTGCGTCTTCGATAACCTGCGGTGCCCAAATCACGCCACCGCCGGCATCATCGCCGCCGAGGATGGCCATGATCATTCCATAGTCAGTTCCAACGTTTTCAAAACCGCGGAAAATACCGGTTGGAATGTTGAAAATATCGCCTTCTTCCAAGACGACTTCACCCGCAGTGCCCCAGCGGCCCCAGAAAAACCTCCAGCGCCCTTTCAGAACGAAGAAAACCTCGGCCGTGCGGTGCGAGTGCAAGGAGTTGCGGCATTTTGGAGGTTGCCCCGCAGCACCGATATTGAAGCCGATGGCGTCGGTGATGTGAACGTGCTGGTCCGGACTTTCTGAAACACCCCCACCGATGATGGTGAAGTTTTCCTTGCGGTCAGAACCCGGCGTATGCGCGTCTATGAAGGCGGTCTTGCAGGGTACAAGCTCTCCGTAACGAACTGTTTTCAAACTCATTCCACTCCACTCCTAGACTCAAGCTTCAAGAAGCCATAAGTATCTGTTTCCAAACGGCAATTTCATCAAACAAAGCGAACTCACGTCGCAGACCCCACGGCCCAAACTCTGCGTGGGACATTCCCATCACATGGACGTTGGCCCCCGTTGGGTCGCCAAACATGCCAGGACCTGAATGAGCTCCGTCCAAAGACCAACGCACAGAAGCGCGTGGCGACAACATGTCGGCATCCATCCCAATCTGATGATGAATTTTGAACTCTGCATCTGGAAAGGCGGCACGCAATCCTGTCCAGAACTTTGCCATCTCGATACGTCCTATGCGTGTCATCGCACCGGCGTATTCTCCAACCGCCGCTCGATCGTAGCTGTCTTCAAAAACTGTCTCAGACCGATCCATGATCTGACGCAAAAGATCCGCGTAACGGCTGCCCCAGTGATTGTCATTGCCGCGGCCTTTGTACCGGTGGGGAACATCGATTTCGGGGGAGAACACCGGTGCAGCACTGCTCTTGCCGCCTTCCTTGGAAATCAAATGCGAGGCAAAGTCTCGCGGCTCCATGCCGAGCTGGCGCACAATTCCACCGTAGTCCCGAACAAGCCATTCATCATAAATCGTCGGGCCATCGGCTGCACAGTCAGCGATAACTCGGGCGACGAACTTCCGGCCAGTTGCCGGGCCAAATTGGCCATCGTTTGTGTGGGTCGCCGTCGATATGATCCGATGCGACGAAAGATGGCCGTGATCGGGATGATTGGACCAAATCACATCTTCGGCCAAAAGCTCCCGGTCCGGAAACTCATTCAGAGTCGCCCAAGTCGAGGCAATGACTTCCTGATTGCCGATCTGAATTCCCATTGGAGTACGCACTGGAATGTCTGAAGCATAATAATGATTGAGCGTATCGACACCACGCCCCTCCCAAATTTCCTTTGTAATTCCAATGATATAGTCCGGGAAGTCTTCCCATTGCTGAGCATAGGTCATTGAGGCCATCCCTCGGGCACGCGGGCTGAACCGCGAACAATCAACGGGCCGTGTATTTCGATTTTTTGCTCGGGACGATCGTGGCTGTCGATCTCTGCGAGAAGAGTTTCAACAGTCGCGTCGACCATCTGATTTACCGGCTGACGAACCGTTGTCAGATCGTAGGCATCCCAACTTGCAAGCGGAACATCATCGTAGCCAACAACCGAAACATCATCAGGCACAGAAAGGCCCAGTTTTCCGCGCAGCGCGTCCATGACTGCGAATGCCATGTGATCGTTGCCGACGAAAATCGCATCCGGTCGAGGCCCATTGTTGAAAAGCTCAAGCGTTGCGGCGCTTGCAACTTCTTGATCGTACATCCCATCAACGACCGCCACAGCACTGCGCTCCAGCTGGGCTAAGCCGTCGATAAAGCCGCGCTTTCGGTCACGGCCGGTCGAAGAACCCTGCCAGCCCGCGATGTGAGCGATCCGTTCGTGCCCAGCGCCAACCAGAAACTCTGCCACCCGGGCACCTCCTGCTACGTTGGCTGAAGTGACGGTTGAAACCCCACCGCCGTCCTGACCACGGTTGAAAAGGACCACTGGAATACCGGAATCTGCGCATCGGTCGACCAGTTCTCCGCGGAACGCCACGCTTGCCGCAACGATTCCATCGACACGATAATCCAGAAGATCCTGGACAATCTCGTCAACGCTGTCGGACGTATTTTGTACCATGAAAACAAGTACATGATAGCCGCGCTCTTGTAGAACAGTGGAAAGTCGCTGGAGTGCAATCGGATAGAACTGGTTGTCAAGATAGGCCAGCACAAGACCAATGATCCGACTTTTGCCGGTTATCATGGCTCGGGCAATCGGGTTGGGCCGATAACCCAGCTCACGCGCAGCTTCGCGAACCTTTTCAACGGTGGCTGCGCTTGCGGATGCCCCAGGCGTGAACACGCGACTGACGGCCGACTGGCTTACACCAGCTCGTTTGGCCACGTCCAACGATGTCACACTCGCCTTGTTCATCAGTCCGCTGTCCAGCCTCCATCAACCAACAGTGCCGTTCCGGTAATCAACGCCGAGGCATCGGATGCGAGGAATACAACCGGACCCATCATGTCTTCGACTTCGCCAATCCGGCCGAGCTTGATTTTCTCTTCAATCCACTTCACTCGCTCTGGATTTTTAAAAGTCACTTCGGTCAAAGCGGTGCGAATAAAAGTCGGGCAAATCGTGTTCACGCGAACACCGTATTGACCCCACTCAATCGCAAATGCCTTGGTGAAGCCCTCAACAGCGTGCTTGGTCCCGCAGTATACCGCGCGATCTATGCCGCCGACGTAAGCCATCTGGCTTGAAATGTTGATCAGGCTGCCGGGTTTGCCCGCCTCGATAAGTCCTTTGGCAACAGCGCGCGTCAGGAAATACGCGCCCTTGGCGTTCAGATCTGAGACAGCTGTGAAGTCTTCTTCCAAAGTTTCCAATGACGGGCCGTGCCGGGCCAAACCGGCCGAGTTCACAAGAACATCGAAAGGGCCGTGCTCCAAAACTGCCGCTTCGGTGGCGGCAACGTCTGAGACATCCATTTGGAGAGCGGTGGCATTCCACCCTTCTTCCTTCATAGCCGCCGCAAGACCTTCAAGTTTATCAAGCCTGCGGGCTGCAATTGTTACGTCGGCTCCTGCCTCGGCAAGTGCGACCGCACAGGCTTCGCCAATACCAGACGAAGCGCCTGTTACTAAGGCTCGTTTTCCATCCAATCGAAGGCTAGGAGTCTTCGGCAATGAGGTCATTCAGCGGCATCCCTACTTGGCGCGGCGACGCCATAAGGGACGTTAAGACCTCCGTAGCGGCGCACGCGAATGTTGCATTGCTCCGCGTGTCCCACGAAACCCTCCAACATGCAAAGCCTGGAGCCATATTCTCCAACCAGTGTCGCCGCCTCATCGCTGATAACCTTTTGATAGCTATGAGTTTTCAGGAACTTTCCAACCCAAAGACCACCGGTGTATCGGCCAGCCTTTTTCGTCGGAAGCGTGTGATTGGTCCCGATGACCTTGTCACCATTTGCAACATTGGTTCGCGGGCCCAAAAACAACGCGCCATATGAGTGCATGTTTTCAAGGAACCAATCGTCACGATCTGTCATGACCTGGACGTGTTCGTAGGCCATGTCGTTCGCAACCGACAGCATTTCATCGTATGTGTCACACAGGATGATGTCGCCGTAATCGCGCCACGACACACTCGCAGTTTCGGCCGTCGGCAGAATGTTCAAAAGTCGGTCAATTTCAGCGATCGTCTCCTCGGCCAGCTTTCCGCTGTTTGTGATGAGACATGCGGGCGAGTTATATCCGTGCTCTGCCTGACCCAAAAGGTCAGTTGCGCAAAGCTCTGCGTCCACAGTTTCGTCCGCGATCACCATCGTTTCCGTCGGGCCGGCAAAAAGGTCGATGCCAACACGCCCGAACAACTGTCTCTTTGCCTCGGCAACAAACGCGTTACCCGGTCCGACGAGCATATGAACCGGTTCAATTGACTCGGTTCCAATTCCCATCGCGCCTACGGCCTGAATTCCACCAAGCAGATAAATTTCGTGGGCCCCGCCCATGTGCATGGCCGCCACGATCGCTGGATGGGGTTCACCCTGTTGAGGCGGGGCCGATGCGATAATTCTGGGAACACCGGCGACATTGGCCGTCAAAACCGACATGTGCGCCGAGGCAACCATAGGAAACTTCCCGCCTGGCACATAACAACCAACAGATTGCACGGGGATGTTTTTGTGGCCCAACAGAACGCCCGGAAGCGTTTCAACTTCGATGTCGGTCATCGATGCACGTTGGGCTTGTGCAAAGGCGCGGATTTGGTCCTGCGCAAACCTGATGTCGCGCATGTCGGCATCACTGACTTTGTTCATCGCGGCTTCGATTTCGGACGAGCTCAGTTTGTAGTTTGGGCGATCCAATCCGTCGAACTTGATCGAAAGGTCGCGGACCGCTGCGTCACCGCGAGCTTCGATATCAGAAAGGGTGGCTTCAACCACCTGCCGGACTTTCGCATCATCCTCAGCGCGCTCCACTTCGGGTTTGCTTTGCTTCAAATGTTCAATAGCCATTGTTTTCCTCAGTACCGATCACAGCAAACGTTTGTTTGATTGGGCTGGCATCTAAGCCGCTCACTCACCTGGTGTCGCTGGAGTTTTTTCATTATTGTCATAGGCTTCCCAACCTTCACCGCCGAATACATCGATACCCAGTTGCGCCATGACAGATGCAAAATCGACAGAGACAGGATTGTCGGAGATGCGTCCGTCTTCGACGCGCCAGAAGTCCATGTAAGGGATTTTCACGCGCTTGCCGGTGGCGGGAATACCCATGAATGTGCCCGAATGCGTCGCCTCGATATGACCAAAGCAAGCAGCCCATTCGCCGTCGGCAAGGAACTTTTCGGTCTTGTAATCACGGTCGGAGAAAGCCGCTCGAAGTGGAAGCTGCCAGTTTCGACGAAACTCTGCAACGCCCCGCTTTGTTCCGCACCCTTGATTGCCGCGCCACAAAAAGTCTTCGTGGAAGTATTGGGCCATATCGTTTTCCTGAGCGGCCAGACCGTCTTCCATTCGACGAACAGCATCAAGTGTTGTGGCGCTAAGCTGTGCGTGCTCTTCGGGCGTCATTGATCCACCCTTTCGCCGGACTGCGCATCAAACAAATGACAGATCGAGGCCGGGATCGAGGCCGACATTGCTGATCCAATTTCTGCCCGGAAGTCTTTTGGCGCCTTAACTGCGACAAGAGCACCGCCTGCCTTCACGGTCACCATTGTGGCGTCACCAAGAAGCTCCATTGTATAAACAGTCGAGTTGATTTCTCCGCTTGATGCGACTTCGGCATCTTCTGCGCGGAAACCTAACGTGATTGGGCCATTGGGGCCTTTCAAACCCGAAATCGAGATATTCTCGCCCTGGAACGTTCCGTCTTTCAACTCGCCGTCCAACAGGTTCATGGCCGGGTTCCCGATGAAGCCCGCAACGAAGGCGTTGGCTGGGCGATCATAAATTTCGGTTGGAGTTGCAACCTGCTGAACGATTCCTTTGTTCATGACGACGACCCGATCAGCTAGCGTCATGGCTTCGATCTGATCGTGGGTCACGTAGATTGTCGTGACCTTCAATTCGTGGCTCAAGTTCTTAATCTGAGCGCGCGTTGACACTCGAAGCTTCGCGTCGAGGTTCGAAAGCGGCTCATCCATAAGGAACACATTTGGCTGACGAACGATTGCACGCGCCAAGGCAACACGCTGTCGTTGGCCGCCCGATAGTTCAGCAGGTCGCCGATGAAGAAAATCCGTGAGCTCCACCATCTCCGCCGCACGCATGACCGCGTCGTTGTGGGTGCTCGGGTCGATCTTTCGAACTTTTAATGGGAAGCGAATGTTCTCATAGACATCTAAATTCGGGTAAAGCGCGTAACTTTGGAAAACCATCGCGACATCGCGGTCCTTTGGCTCCAAATCATTCACACGGTTTCCGTCAATTAGAATGTCGCCCTCCGTCGCCTCTTCAAGGCCGGCGATCATTCGCATGGTGGTCGTTTTCCCGCACCCTGATGGCCCCAGAAGAACCAGGAATTCTTCGTCTGAAATTGTAAGGTCAAAATTGGCGACCCCCACGAAGTCGCCCCAGCGTTTGGAAATATTTCGCAACTGAACTTCGGCCACATCTTCCTCCGACTCAGCAATTTATTGCATACGTATGCAAAATGTAGAGGCAATCCGATATTCATTGCAAGACCCAATTTTGTAAGGCTGTTTTTTCCAATTGGACAAACTTTTTTTCTTGATTCACGGTCATAAAACACCGTGTAATTGCAAACGTATGCATTCTTCATGCGATTCGGAGAGTGTGCGCAATTACGCGGCGAGGCCGCAGTTGAGCTCGGCTCTGGGTAAAAAAGAGCCGGCAATCAGGGAGGTAAATAGCCAATGAAACATTGGAAGACATCGGCGCTCGCCACTGCTTTCGTCGCGATCGGCGCGTCGACTGCATATGCTGAGTGTGGAATTTCTGAAGGACGCGTCAGCGTAGTTGGAAACGAGTTTCCAGCAATTCAGACTGTCGGTGCCGGAGCACAAGCATGTGCATCCGGATCGGTTACAGTTGATACGAACCTGACCGCAGACCACCAAAAGATTAACCTGGCAGGCATGCAAGGCGATCCAGCGGAATACACATCTGCTATCATCGCAAACTCATCGATCGTTGCATTGATGAACGAAGACGTCATCCGTCCGCTCGACGACTTGGTCGCGAAGCACGGTGGCGACTTGCAGAAGAACCAGCTGATTACCATCAACGGCAAGATCATGGCTGTCGCGTTCATGGCAAACGCTCAGCACCTGATGTACCGGAAAGACATCCTGGCTGATCTCGGAGTCGAGCCTCCGAAGACCTACGAGGAAATGCTCGATATCGCCGAGATGATCCGTTCAAAAGGCATCATGGAAAACCCGGTGGGTGGCGCTTACGCTGCTGGTTGGAACCTGGCCCAGGAATTCAACAACATGTTCCTTGGGTATGGCGGCTCCCACTTCAAGCCGGGCACCGCCGAGCCTAGCGTGAATAGTGAAGCTGGCGTTAACGCTTTGAACATGATGAAGGCGCTCAGCGGGTATATGAACCCCGATTTCCTGACGCACGACTCCAACGCGACCAATGCCGAGTATCGGGCTGGTAACATCGCATTGTTGAACATGTGGGGCAGCCGCGCTGCTACGCAGACAACAACTGATGGTGTGACAGACGCCGTAAAGAACGGTCATGCGGTTGCAGGACCAATGACAGTCGGTGGCGGTTCCACACCAGCATCCACTCTGTGGTGGGATGGCTGGACCGTTGCTAAGAACATTTCTGATGCAGACGCAGAAGCCACATTCTTGGCAATGAAGAACGGCATCGATCCTTCTATTCTCAGTGACGAAGAGACTGCAAAACAAGCCGTTTGGCTGATCGATGGCTACCAGCCGACAGATGCAGCCGTAGGCGTGTTTGAAGCAGCAAAGATGGGTACCATTCCTTACCCAATGCTTCCTTACATGGGCTTGATGCACACAGCCCTTGGAAACGAACTGGCTGACTTCATGCAAGGCAAAGAGTCCGCAGAGCAGGCGCTGGCCGACGTTGAGGCGGCATATATCACAGCTGCAAAAGAAAAAGGCTTCTTGAACTAAGAAGCGAATTGGAGGGCGGCCTAAAAACCGCCCTCCCCACTTTAATTTCGGGACCTCAGCTAGGTCATGAAACATCGCACTTTCTTTTGGTTTTTCCTGCCCACCGCAATTGCGATGCTGCTTTTCATTGCGGCCCCAATTGTATCGGTGTTGATCCAATCCGTTTTCGCGCCGCACGAAGCCGTGCTTATCGAAGTCGAAAACTGCACACCCTTGGTGGGCTGCACGACTGAAACAATGATCGATCAGGAAGCCACGCGGGATTTACGCGAAGCTCAACCACTTGGTCGCTTCGTAGGCCTGGACATCTACCTGGACCGTGCTCACCTTGCGATTGAAGAAGTCGGACAAATCTGGTCGACCTCGGAAACTTGGGGATCCTTCTGGAGCCGGATCTTCAATCTGCCATTCTACAGGGCGATGAGCTTCACGCTGACATATACCTTTGTCGTGACGCCTGCGTTGATCGTCCTCGGGTTGATGATCGCGCTTGCCGTGAATTCTCTGCATCGTCACCTCAAAGGCTTGATGATCTTCTTTTCTCTACTTCCGATGATCGTCACACCAATCATTGGTTCATTGATCTTATTTTGGATGGTCGACAGTCGAGGCGTTCTAGGATCCGCTCTAGTCTCCTTGGCGGGCGATCCAAATTTCAGCCTGAAAGCGTCGACAGGTCTGACGTGGGTCATGCTGATCATCTATGGGATATGGAGTTCCGCTCCATTCGCCTTTGTCGTCTTTTACGCAGGCTTGCAAACCTTGCCACGCGACACATTAGAGGCCGCTCAAATCGATGGCGCGACACGCTGGCAGCAAGTGCGTTACGTTATTATTCCGCACTTAACTCCATTGGTGACGTTCGTGGCTCTTATCCAGCTCATGGATAACTTCAGGGTGTTGGAGCCAATCATCGGCTTTAATGCGTCTGCCCACGCCACCAGCCTGAGTTGGATCATCCTAAACGACCTTGGTGGCGAAACCCGCCAGCTATCGTCGGCATCAGCAAACTCTGTGCTGACCCTTATTGGGGTGGCCATCCTTTTGTCGCCGGTTCTGGTTCGAACCTGGCAAGACTTCAAAAGGAAGACCTGAGATGGCCGCTGCAGCAGAACGCCGACCCGTTTGGATGCGCGCCATGATCTATGGCTTCGTAGCCACTTGGTTTATCTTGGCTGCCTTTCCGTTCATTTGGACGGTGTGGGGATCGTTTAAAGTCGAACTCGACTTCTTCTCGATCGCGGACTGGACGTACGCCCTGACGGGCGAGCGCACCAAGGCGGAATATGGCAGTGCATTCACCGATGCTGGATACCGCGGCGCCTGGATTCAAGAAGAGTTTTACCGGAATTTCTTCAACACAGCGATCGTCTGCTTCTTTGTCGTCTGCACATCGCTGACGATCGGCACGCTGGGCGGTTACGCACTATCGCGATCCAGCTACAACTACACATTCTGGCTGTTGATCACGGCGCTGATCTTCCGTGCAATGCCACCTGTTACACTCGTTGCAGGTTACCTCTTACCGTTCTTTCAATGGAACTTATGGGGCCACCTTGCAACGACGATCATCGTACTTGTTGCGATCAATCAGCCATTCACCCTGTGGATGTTGCACTCATTCTTCAAGAAAATTCCGCAAGAGTTGGACGAAAGTGCAAAGGTTGACGGCTGCACGCAGTTTCAAGCATTCCGGCATGTCATCATTCCGGTTATGTGGCCAGGCGTGATTACAACCGGGCTTTTCAGCTTCTTGCTGGCTTATAACGACTTCGTCGTTACCTCGATGCTATTGGAAGAAAAGAACCGCACCATGGTTCCGCAGATCGCCGCATTCCTTGGAACGACCTATACAGAAGGAAATGTGATGTTCGCGGTTGCCGCAGTTGTCTCGGCGACTGTACCACTTTTCATTTTGGTCATGTTCTTCCAGCGGCAGATTGTCAGCGGTCTGACAGCGGGAGCTGTGAAAGGCTAATGTCGCCCCAGAATGCCAAAGAGGCATTTCGAACGTACACCGAAGCCTACCAACTTGGCTCCGGCACAAACCCCTCTACTGCCATTAGGTCGTTCTTTGCCGAGGACGCCCAAATCAATGTGGTTCATCCGTTCAATAGGCTGGATGGAGCGCAGAGTTATAAGGACGACTTCTATTCGAAACTCGCCCACTCATTCGAACACTTGCAACGCAACGACTACATCGCATTTGCTGGTGAGTTCGAAGGGGCAACTTGGGTTACGTCAACAGGATACTATTCTGGGCATTTCGTTCGGCCCTTTCTGACCATTCAGCCGACACACGCACTTGCATACTTACGGTTCGGAGAATTTCACCGAATGGAACATGGGCGTGCAGTTGAAAGCTTTGTTTTTCTGGACATCCCAGAACTCATGATCGCTTGTGGTTGCTGGCCGATAGAGGACAGCCCAGGACGCGATCGTGGGTACACTGGGTACTTGCCTGGGCCCGCAACCGAAGACGGAACGCTTTGGAACACTTCGGACCCGGACCGATCACTGTCGTCGTACGAGTTAGTCACTAGCATGCTGAGGAAGCTGGCGACTAAAGACGAAGAATGGCGGCCCTACTGGCACGAAGACATGGTTTGGTATGGCCCTGCAGCGTTCGGCAGCTTTGTCGGCATCGAGAATTTCGCAGGATTTCAGGTTCCATTCGAGCAGACGTTTAGCGAATGGATTGGCGGTGCAGCACATGGTAGCAGAACGAAACACTTCACACGTTTCGCAGATGGCGATTACATATGCTCAGGTGGTTGGCCTTCTCTGAACGCCAAGCAGTCTTCCACTTTCCTAGGTCAACCATCAAAAGGAAAAAGACTGTACATGCGCGTATGTGATTGGTGGCGTCGTTCCGAAGACCGTCTCGTCGAAAACTGGGTCTTTGTGGACATCCCACACGTGCTTTTGCAGATGGGCCTAGACATCTTCCCCAATCATCACGAAGGCGTGGAAAGCGTCCTTGAAGACCTGAAGGAATTTTAAGAGTGATTGAGTTTCAATCCGAGAAACAACTGGTCCTGGATTACTTTGAGGCGCTTGCCAACGGCACGACCGAGTCTGTCGAGCAAGTGCTTTCAGAATTCACGTCACCGGACTGGATTTGGCGAGGATTTCATCCCTGCAACGAACAGACGGGCGCAAGAGAGGTAGCTCAGGCATTCTGGCATCCTTTCTTGACGGCTTTCTCTTCCGTTCAACGCAGACAGGACATCTTTTTTGCTGGTCGGAACCAAATTGACGGCTTTCAAAGCACTTGGGTCTCCTCGATGGGTCACTTGATGGGTTTGTTCGACGCGCCATTGTTTGGCATTCCAGCAACCGGCAAGATCGCGATGCTGCGCTACGCCGAATTCAATCGAATTGAAGACGGAAAAATCGTGGAAACCGCGTTCTTCTTCGACCTCGTCCACTTAATGCGCCAAGCTGGCTTGAACCCGTTTCCCGAACAACGTGGTGCTCACGTGATTCAACCCGGGCCTTTGACCCATGATGGACTTTTGTTCGAGGACCAACCAGCGAACGAAGGTGAGGTGACGCTCGAACTCATCAACAGAATGATCGGAGACATCGCGGCAAACTCAAACACTGGACCAGACTCACAACCCGCGGATGCGACACCTCAAGATGAACTCAAACGGTGTTGGCACGAAGACATGCTTTGGTGGGGCCCCGAGGGTATTGGGGCCACCTACACAATCGATCGATATATCGAGCAGCACCAACGGCCATTCCGTACGCAATTGACCAATAGAAAGTTCAACGGCCACATCTGCAAAATGGCTGAGGGGAATTACGGCGGCTTCTTTGGTTGGCCGAACCTGACGTTGACATCGCTTGGTGGCTATCTTGGTCTTCCATCCGGAACTATCGGCGACATGCGCGTCATAGATATGTACAGGCGCGACGGAGCCAAACTTGCCGAAAATTGGATATTCATCGACATCCTGCATTTCCTAAGACAGCAAGGTATCGATCTTCTCGAGCAAATCGATAGCATGGAGACCTAGAGGCCGCACGAACAGGGGGAAATAGATTGGAGCCGTCAAAGCCATTGGCAGGTGTCCGGGTTCTGGATTTAACCAACGTCTTGGCGGGACCTTTCTGTTGCCATCAACTCGCACATCTCGGAGCAGAGGTCATAAAGGTCGAAATCCCCGAAAGTGGTGATCTCGCCAGACAACTTGGCCAAGACGAAGAACTGTCCGAGCAAAATATGGGAGTTTCGTTTCTTGCGCCAAATCCGGGCAAGCGCTCGGTGACGTTGAATTTGAAGTCCCAGGACGGAAAGTCGATTTTCCGGAAGTTGCTCGGCACATCAGATGTTCTGGTCGAAAATTTCAGACCCGGCGTGATGGACCGTCTTGGTTTGGGCGCAAAGACACTCCGCGCAGAAAACCCCCGGCTAATCTACTGCGCGATATCCGGATTTGGCCAAGAAGATGAGATGCGGCTCCGACCGGCATATGACCAAATTGTTCAAGGAATCTCGGGAGCCATGGCCATTACCGGTGAATCCGGAGCCGGTCCGCTTCGTGCAGGATGGCCCATCGCGGACACTGCAGGAGGATTGACCGCTGCTCTGGCAATTTCCGCAGCTTTGAATGCGAGCCCCCGGGGGTGCATCATCGATATTTCAATGCGCGACGCGCTTATGGCGACTATGGGCTGGGCAGTTTCGAACTATCTGATTGCTGGTGTGGAGGCGAAACCTGCAGGAAATGATAACCTAACGTCAGATGCCTCAGCAGCTTTCGAATGCGCATATTGTCCGATCAACATTGCTGCCAACAAACAAGAACAATGGGAGACACTGGCAGATCATTTAGATTTGACAGACATGCTCGATGATCCGCGATTTGAAACCCGCTTGGCGCGAAAGGAAAACCGGCATGCGTTGAATGCCGCGATCGAAGCGAAGCTTAAAAAAAGAACTGCCTTTGAATGGGAAACAGAACTGAACGCCTTGGGCGTTCCAGCGGGCAGGATACTGTCGCTGCCCGACGCGTTGAAATCCGCTCGGAATGCTGGGCAGATTGCTGATTTTCAACTTGAAAACGGTCGCGACATCTCGGTGTTTCGCACCGGTATGAAAATTGACAGCTCACCGTTGACTGTCGACGATCCGCCTCCGGAACTCGGCCAGGATACATTGGACGTTCTGCAGGAACTTGGGTTCACAGAAAATGAAATTGCCGATTTAAGAACAAGGAATGTCATATGAGCGATGTCGCCGACTGGTGGAGCACCTCAATTATCGACATGGAACCCGGTCGGATCGACATTCGCGGCCATCCCATTCAATCGTTGATAGGAGAGTTGTCCTTCCCACAGATGGTCTGGCTGATGGTAAGAGGCGACGTTCCTAGCATTGGTCAGGCGAAGTTACTGGAAGCAGCGCTTGTTGCCGCTGTCGACCACGGACCGCAAGCACCATCGATTGCCACCGCGCGTATGGCTGTGACATGTGGCGCATCGCTCAATCAGGCGATGGCGAGCGCGGTCAACATGCTGGATGATGTTCACGGCGGCGCCGGAGAACAGGCCCTAGAGTTATTCACCATGATTGACGCCTCCGGAAACTTGCCATCAACGGTTGCCGACTGGCGCGAGACAAACGGCAAGTACGTTCCCGGATTTGGGCACCGCTTCCATAAGCCCACTGACCCTAGAGCACCCAGACTGATGAAGGTCGTCAGAGATGCGGCGGGGGACGGCGTCTGCGATGGGCGTTTCGCAACAATCGCCGAAGATGTGGAAAGCCATCTCTCTGATCTTTCGGGAAAACCAGTTCCAATGAACATCGACGGCGCAACTGCCGTTATCTATGCGGAGTTGGGTTTCGCACCCGCATTGGCTCGCGGTCTTTTCTGCCTTTCGCGTTCGGTTGGGATACTGGCCCATGCTTGGGAACAGCAACAACAAGGAGGCAGAAACAAAGGCCCCACTCCGCCAAAGTATCGCTGGACGTATACCGGGGGTGGCAACTCTAGTTCTGAGTGATTGACGCTTCCCAGCTTCTCAGAAAGCTTTGACGTTTCAATCGATCTAGAAAAACCAAGAGACCAGGACCAAGTCGAATAGGTCGCAAAGCCGCATTTTCGGCCAGCTGGTCGGCATCAAGCGCCGGCAAACCTGACGCCTCGATTAGATCGGGGCGGCTATCCAGACTCACCAGAAAATCGATCATGATCTTGGCCTCGTCGACGTTCTTTGCGTTTGATGCGATCAGGGCGGTGCGCAACATGACGTTGGCAAAGTCTTCCATCACGACGATCTCAAAGCCACCCGTTCGGGCCAGCTCTCCGGCGGCATACGACCCAAGAACGTTGTATGCGAGCGCAAGTTTTCCCGATCTGATGTCCTGGATCATTGCACCCGAGCAGCAGTACAAACGTGGCTCCAGTCGTCCCATGACTTCCAGCAACCGCCAGAAGCTTTCAGACATGCGCGCATCCTGGGTCGCCATCAGGTACCCGAACCCAGATGTTCGAACATCGTATGTTCCAACGCGCCCCAGAAACCTTTCGGGTTCGTCTCGCAGTAATGCGATCAATGCCTCGCGCGACGTCGGCACGTTGCCATTTGGAAAGGCTGACTTCGAGACAATGAGAACCGCAGGTTCCTGGGTGAAAGCGAAAATCTGATCTCGCCATCTGGCCCAATCTGGCATTTGCAGAGTGGCGTCTGACCTGTGTGTCTGGGCGAAACCATCGTTCGCCAATTTGGTTTGAAGATCCATCGCAGAGGAGATGATTAAGTCGAACTGAGCGTCGCCGCCTTCAACCGCCTTCATAACTTCACGAGTGCTGGCAATTGTGTAGTCGATTGTTATTGAGGGATTTTCTGCCTGAAATGCCAACAAGATGGGTTCAAACACAGCCCGGTCGGCTGTGGAAAGCACCTGAATTTCGGCGTCACCCTGGGTGGCGTCGTAGACAACCCGTTCTTCAATCTCGAAACCTTGCGCGAGACTGACGCCGGACAATAGGACAGTGCCTATTGCGGCGAGAATACAAGCGAAACGCATGCGCCCTGTCCTTTCTGATTGGAAGTAATTTCAAGGTATCCGCCGTGGGCGCGAGCCACGTCATCGGCGATGGTCAAACCCAAGCCGGACCCGACAATGTCAGAGACATTCGAACCACGCGTGAATCTGGACTTGAGACTATTAAGATCGGTTTCTCCAAACCCTCGCCCCTGATCCGTCACCGATATTCGGATGCTTTCGCCGTTGGTCAGTTCTACATGAACGCTGCTGTCTTCGGGTGAATACTTGATCGCGTTGTCTAGGATATTCACCATCGCACTTTGCAACAAAAGCCAGTCGCCACGAAACGGAACTGGAGCGGCTGGGTAGTTGCATTCAATGCCCACGTCCTTCAGCTCGGCCGTTGGCTCCAGACGGGAAATCGTTTCACGAAGAATTTCCGATAGCTCCAAGTTCTCTGGTTCAAGATGATCGCTGCGAAAGGTAACCATCGCATGGTCCAACAACTGACCAGCAGAACGACTGCTTTCGTCAATTGCACGTATCATTTCTCGCATGGTTTGCCGATGCTCCGGCTTTTGAAGCTTGCGGTGGGTCACCTCTGCCTTCGCGCGCACGGTCGCAAGAGGTGTGCGCACGCGGTGTGCCGCTTCAACAATCAGGTCTTCGGACCGCTGAAGTGATGCGCGCAAACGCGCAATGAACGAGTTCAGCGCCTCGACAACCGGTTGGAGCTCTGTTGGTGCTTCAGTCGTCAGCGGACGGAGATCAGCCGGTCCACGACGGGTCACAGCGCTTGCCATTGCGTTGACAGGCGCCAAGGCAGTCTGCGCAGCCCATAGGCTAAGTGCTGTTGCAACAAGAAAGAAGCCAACACCTGCCGCTGTTGCAAACGTAGTTATTCGTTGGGTGACCGCCGCCAACCCCTCGCGCGTTTGCGCAACAGAGATCAAGACATTTACCGGTTCGACACCAGTACTTACTGATCGGGTGACGGAAACCATTCGGACCTCTTCACCCCGGTAGTCGAACGTCTGGAACGTGTTCGAGGACAGTGTCGGAAGCGGCCTTGGTTCTGGCAAATCCGAGTACCCTGTGAGCGTCTCGCCTTCCGCGACAACGCTATAGAATACCCGGTCCTGATTTACTGACCCCAACATTGAAAGTGCTGAATATGGAAGGTCCAGTGTTACGCTTCCTCCTTCTGCTCGGAGCGCGTCTGCAATCGAGGTAGCCGAGGCCGCTAAGATGCCATCTTGGGTCGCTTCGGCTGCTGATCCCGCAAGTCCACGAACAACAAGAAACAAGAGAATGGATAAAAGCGCAGCAATCGCAGCAAGCTGAATGAATAACCGCCGGCGAATAGAACCTTGTTGGCTTCGAACGGTCATTGTCGCGCCACCAGTCGGTAACCAAGCCCTCGAACCGTTTCAATCCTTGCAGTTGACCCCTCAAGCCGCTTGCGAATGCGCCCGACATAAACCTCGATCGCGTTTTCGTTCACTTCGTCCGAAAAAGAAAACAGACGATCCATAAGGTGTGATTTGGAGAAAACCTGTCCTGGAGATGCGAAAAAAATCTCGAGAAGCCTAAGCTCTCGGTTGCGAAGACTACGCCCTTCACCGCCAATCCGTAGCTCACCTGCGGTCGAATCAAGCTCGGCATCAGCAAAGGAAACCGCGTTGGATGCCACCCCTCCCCGGCGACGAAGTACAGCTCTGCAACGCGCTTCAAGCTCGGAAAAGTCGAATGGTTTGGTAATGTAGTCGTCTGCGCCAAGGTCCAGAAGACCAACGCGATCCGATACCGCTGATCGAGCCGTTGTCACAATGATGGGGGTGCTTTTTTGCGCTTCTCGATGCTCTTCAAGAAACACGCGCCCGTCACCATCGGGAAGCATAATGTCCAATAAAATAAGGTCATAATCGGCAGCTGCGATACAATCGCGCGCGCCATCAAGCGTCGCCGCATGGTCAACGGCATGACCGTCAAGATTCAGCCGCTCAACCACCGCCGAAGCGAGACTTTCGTTATCTTCAATCAGAAGGAACCGCATATTCAGAGAATCTTCGCGCGTGACAGGTTTGTGTCAGGTCCATAGGCTTCAAGAACATGAGCGGAGAAAACCGCCAAGTCAAATGGGAGGAATTCATGAAACTTCGGAACATCGGCCTTGCGGCCGTATTCACTGTTGCTGCCGGCGCGGTTTCTGCCGCCGAGTGCATCGCACCAGCCAACCCCGGCGGTGGCTGGGACTTCACATGCCGCCAGATCGGTAAAATTCTTTACGACATCGGCCAGGTCGACAGCCCTGTTCAAGTCACCAACAAAGCTGGCGGTGGCGGCGGTCTCGCGTTTGCCGAAGTCGTAAACGAGCGTAACGACGACCCTGATCTGATCGTTGCAGCGTCGCAGGCGACCGCAACTCGTCTGGCTCAAAACGCCTACGGTGGTGCGACTGCAGACCAGGTTCGCTTCGTTGGTGCGATCGGTGCTGACCCAGGCGTTATCGTTGTGGCTGCTGACAGCCCACTGAATTCGCTGGATGATCTTATGAACGCGATCAAGGGCGGCGATGACGTTTCGTTCGCTGGCGGCTCCGCTGCTGGCGGTTTCGACCACCTGAAAGTTTTGATGCTGGCGAAAGAAGCAGGCATCGAAGACATTCGCTCGATCAAATACATCGGCGTTGATGGTGGTGCTGACGCGATCACGCAGACCATTGGTGGCTTCACCACCGGTATGACAGGCGACATGTCTGAAATCGTTGGCTTCCTTCAGTCTGGCGAAGTCAAGGCACTCGCAGTTCTGACAGAAGACCGCGTACCTGGCTTTGAGGATATCCCAACAGCTGTTGAGCAAGGATACCAGACAGTTGCCGTGAACTGGCGTGGACTGTACGTGCCAAAAGGCATCTCGGATGAGCGCTTTGAAGAGTGGGGCGCGAAGCTGGCTGCCGTTGCTGAAAGCGACGAGTGGAAAGAAGCTATGGCCGCAAATGGACTGGCTCCATTCACCAAAGTCGGTGGCGACTTCCAGAGCTGGGTTGATGGCGTGATCGCCGATACCGAAGCTCTGTCGCGCGAAATCGGCGTCATTCAGTAAGGCGTTGATAATATGTTGCGATCGGACCGTGTCTTCGGACTGGTCGTGATCCTGGCGGCGCTCGCGTATATAGCGAGCGCCCTCCAGCTTCAGACCAGCTTTCTCTCAGACCCAATGGGGTCAAAATCATTTCCTATCGGACTGGGTATCGTGGCCGTACTTTGCGGCGCGGTGATGGTTCTGAAGCCTGATGACGAGGCCGAATGGCCTCAGCCAAGTGCCCTGCTAAAACTGGCAATCGCGGTTGTCGCGATGATTGCATACGCATACGCGCTGAAACCACTTGGTTTCCTTTTGCCGACCTTTATTGCGGCTGGCCTTCTCAGTTTCCTGATTACGCCGAGGATCGTGTTTAACGTCCTCGCCGGCATTGGGCTTTCAGTAGGTCTTTACGTTCTATTCAGGTACGGACTTGGGCTTGAAACTCTTCAGGCCATCCCGAAAGGCTGGGGAGGCTAAGTATGGATATTCTTGCTAACCTCGCGCTCGGCTTCTCCGTTGCTTTAAGCCCATATACGTTATTCCTTGCGGTAATCGGCTGTTTCCTGGGCACGATTATCGGGGCGCTGCCCGGTCTAGGGCCATCCAACGGCGTGGCGATCCTTATTCCACTTGTGTTCACCTTGGGGCTGGACG
The DNA here is from genome assembly GCA_028818055.1 of Boseongicola sp. Lineage (GTDB taxonomy): Bacteria > Pseudomonadota > Alphaproteobacteria > Rhodobacterales > Rhodobacteraceae > JAPPOI01. Next base: position 3,641 of record JAPPOI010000129.1, on the reverse strand, counting down.
CCACAGCAGCATTGGTGCTTCTGACCAGCGTTTACTACGGCGCCATGTACGGCGGCCGGATCAGCTCGATCTTGTTGAACATTCCGGGCGATGAACCGGCTCTCATGACGACATTAGACGGGTATCCGATGGCAAAGGCGGGGCGCGCTGGCGATGCAT
>JAPPOI010000129.1:0-3472 GCA_028818055.1 Boseongicola sp. | reverse complement strand
ATGCATTGGGCATCTCGGGCGTCGCATCATTCGTTGGCGCATTCCTTGCAACCATTGGATTGATGCTGCTGGCACCGCTTCTCAGTCGCGTCGCCTATCAATTCGGCCCAGCCGAATACTTCGCGCTTTATTTGCTGGCGTTTTGTACGCTTGGCGGCTTGGCCTCAAAAAACCAGGCAAAGGCGGCATTTGCGGCGGTGCTTGGTCTTGCGATTGCGACCATCGGCTTGGACAACCAGACAGGAATGCCACGGTTTACGGGTGGCAATCTTCACCTGATGGACGGGATCGACTTCCTCGTTCCTCTTGTTGGACTGTTCGCTGTTTCTGAAGTGCTGATTTACATCGAAAACCAAGGCAAAGAGTCGTCGCTTGGCGTCAAGCTGGACAAGGTGACGATCCCGTTCCGTGAATTGGGTTCGTCATTCTTCACAATGCTTCGATCAAGCGTTGTCGGCTTCGTTGCAGGTGTCCTACCGGGCGCAGGTGCGTCACTGGGTTCGTTTCTGGCCTATATGTCAGAAAAATCCATCGCGGGAGAAAAAGGCGGTTTTGGTACCGGGGTTGCGCGAGGCATCGCGGCGCCCGAAGCCGGCAACAACTCGGCAGCAGGCGGCGCGTTGGTGCCCATGCTGACGCTCGGCGTTCCGGGTTCGGGAACCACGGCTGTGCTTTTGGCGTTGCTCATGACGCTCAACATCACTCCCGGCCCGACCCTATTTACGGATCGCCCTGAAGTTGTCTGGGGTTTGATCGCCGCGCTCCTGATTGCCAACTTTGTGCTGTTGGTCATGAACGTTCCAATGGTGAAGCTCTTTGTGCACATACTTGCCGTGCCTCCAGCGTTGCTATTGCCGGGCGTCATGATGATCAGTTTTGTCGGGATCTTCTCATTGACTGGCAGCTACTTCGATCTGCTTCTCATGACCGGATTTGGCGTGATGGGGTATCTATTCCGAAAGATCGGGGTTCCAACGGTTCCAATCATCCTCGGCATCCTACTTGGATCGAACATGGAAGACGCATTGAGACGTGCCATGATCCTCAGCGACGGTGAAATTTCGTACCTTTGGTCATCGCCAATCGCTATTGGTCTTTGGGTCGCAGCGATCGCAGGTTTCGTCGCTCCGATGTTCCTGCGTCCAATCCTGAAGCGGCCAGACCGAGTGATCGATTGATATGGTACGGGTACTGGTCCCTTCCGGAGCTTTGGGCCTTGGCTGGGATCAGGAGGCCCTGGAAAGAGGCATACGCAACAAGCCTGATCTGATCGCAATCGACGGCGGCTCAACTGACAGTGGGCCGTCGTATCTGGGACGCGGAGTGAGCAAGTACGCGCGTTCCTCGACCAAGTTAGAATGGGCGGGATTGATCGATGCGGCACAGCGTGCTGGTTGCCCGCTTGTAATTGGTACTGCAGGTACCTGCGGCGCAGACAGCGCTGTCGACTGGCTGGTCGACATAACACGTGAAATCTTGCGCGAGAATGGGCAGACCGCGAAACTTGCGGTTCTCAAATCCAATCAACCGACTGAGCGCGTCCTAGCGGCCCTTGGTTCTGGAGACTTGAGACCACTGACGCCCGCACCCGATGTCGACGACGAACGCATTGAAAGCTGTACCAATATCGTGGCCCTCGCAGGAATCGAGCAAATTACTCAAGCGCTTGAAACAGGTGCCGACATCATCATCGCCGGGCGCACGACTGACACTGCAATCATTGCCGCATTGCCGATATCTCAGGGCATTGATCCGGGATTGGCTTGGCACGCCGCAAAGATCGGCGAATGCGGTGCGCTCTGTGCCACCAACCCGCAAAGCGGAGTACTGCAGATAGATTGGGAAGATGGTGCATTCACACTGACGCCTTTGGCAGACGATGCGAACGCGACGCCCCATACGGTTTCGGCGCACATGCTTTACGAGAATTCCGATCCGTTCCTTTTGCATGAGCCCGGTGGAACACTTGATGTTCGAAACTCCAAGTATACGGCTGTGGATGACAAACGTGTCAACGTGTCAGGTTCCGTGTGGCAGACCGCAAACGAATACACCGTAAAGCTGGAAGGAGCGCGCGTCGCAGGCTACCAAACTGTGGTTTTGGCACTTCTGCGAGACCCACGGTACGTCGAAAATGCACAGGACTGGGCAGACGACATAGTGGCGCGTTGCACTGCAAAGGCATTGGCTCGCACCAGTGCACAGAAAGATGATTTTTCGATTGAAATCAGATTGATAGGGAAAAACGCAGTTCTTGGCGCGCTTGAGGCCAAATCAGCAAACCCAACGGAAATTGGCGCGCTTGGAATGGTCACCGCCCGCACGGCTGAACTGGCTGGAGAGATCGGAAAACTTCTGAATCCATACTTGCTTCATCACCCGCTCACTCAAGAAGAAGAACAGCCGACTTTCGCTTTTCCCTTCTCTCCCGCAGAAATTGATCGTGGCCCTATCTACGAATTCTGCCTGAACCATGTGATGGTCTTGGACGACCCGATGGACGCGTTTTCTCTTGAGGTTGTTGATGCCTGAGTTGCGCGCCGTCGCCCAGAAAGTCCGATCCAAAAATGCTGGTCCTTTCTGGCTGACGATCGACATTTTTTGTGGAAGCTCTGATGCTTTTGAACGGGTGCGGACTGGGTTAGCGACCGACGCCGTTGCGGCAGCGCTTGATACTCCAACGCAGACGTTGAAGCGATTTGATATCGAAGACCTTAACGTCGTGAAGATCTCAATACCTCGTCCGGCTGTACAAGGCACAGTACAGGATCGAGATATGCATGGCGCCGCGGTTGCAGCGCTTATCGCCGAGATGGAGATAGAATGAACGTATCATTATTTGGCACGTTGCCCGACGGAGCCGAAGTGCAGTGCATTGAGATCAGTAATGGTCGTCTTTCCGCGAAGTTCATATCATTGGGCGCGCGATTGAATGCCCTGAGCCTCAACGGCTCTCTAAGTTTTGTGCCCACGCACAGCCTCGATGAAGCGCTTGGTGAGGCGCTCTACTCTGGCGTCATTATTGCGCCGGTTTTGAATAGGTTGGGTCGATCTCAAGCTCTATTGGACGGACAAGTCCTTAAGTTTGAACCTAACGAAGGGCAAAATTTACTGCATTCGGGATCGGAAAGCAGCTGTTGGGCAAATTGGGAGGTTGCTTCGGTTACCGAGAATTCGGTGACCTTTAGATTGGTTCAGAGGCCTGGATCATTTCCAGGAACAAGAACTGTCGAAGCAACGTACCGCTTGGACGAAACCTGTTTAGTTCTTGAAATTGCGGCCGAAACTGATGCGCCCACACTGATGAATGCGGGATTTCACCCCTATTGGTCGGCATCCGGCGAAGGTCGGGCAAATCAAAAACTCGAAATCGCAGCAGATACGTGTTTGGAGATTGATCAGGAAAAGATTCCAACCGGCCAAATCATTGTGGATTCAGATGTTGATAAGGATCTTCTCAACGCTCGGGTTC
>JAPPOI010000266.1:5313-7809 GCA_028818055.1 Boseongicola sp. | reverse complement strand
GGGTTGGGATCTATCCTGTTCCCGGTTTTGCATTGATGTCGTACGCCTGCACGGTGGAACCGTTACGGGCCGCGAACCTTTTGTCCCGAAAACCGCTTTATGACATCGTTCACTTTGGCCCAGAGCCGCGCGTCCACAGTTCCGGTGACACGTTCGTCAACGCGCGCTTCGGTTTGGAGGAAGACAACCGTCTCGATATGTTGCTGGTCGTCGCAGGTGGTGACCCATTTGCCTATCGGTACACGCCGGTTTTTCGTTGGCTCAGGCGGCTTGCCCAAGCCGGTGTGCAGGTTGGCGGCGTATCTGGAGGATCAGTCATTTTGGCGAATGCCGGTTTGATGGCCGGTCACAGAATGACCGTTCACTGGGAGCACGCCGCGTCTTTGGCCGAGCTTCATCCGGATGTCATCCTCGAGCGCCGACTTTATGTTATTGACCGCGGGCGGGTCACTTGCGGTGGCGGGACCGCTCCGCTTGATCTCATGCACGCTTTGATCTCAGGTCATCATGGCCGTGTCTTTGCGCGACTGGTCAGCGATTGGTTTCTCCATACCGACATCCGCGCGGCGGCGGCGCCTCAGCGAGGTGGCTTGGCCGAAAGGGTGGGAAGTCATTCTCCACATATGCTCGAGGCGGTAAGCGCGATGGAAAACCACATTGCCGACCCGCTCACCTTGAAACAGCTCGCACTCGTTGCAGGTGTATCGGGGAGACATCTAAATCGGCTGTTCACCGAAGCACTGGGAAGATCGGTTATGGAATACTATCGCGACTTGCGTCTTGAAGTTGCGCAACGATTGGTCAAAGGATCGGCCATGTCGCTGGCCGAGATCGCGGATGCAACCGGGTTTGCCAACCCCGGACATTTTTCGAACAGCTATTCGGACCGCTACGCGGTTCGGCCAATGGCAGACAGACGGGCAGGGATGAGTGCCGGGAAGGAAACGGAATGAAGATATTGGTTTTGCAGCACGCCGCAGTCGAGCACCCCGGCATATTTCGGGATTTCCTGGCAGAAGATGGACACGTCTACGACGCGATCGAACTGGATGAAGGCGAGCCTCTTCCTGGATTAGACGGCTACGAAGCACTTTGGGTCATGGGTGGGCCGATGGATACGTGGCAGGAAGATGCGCATCCCTGGCTAAAAGACGAAAAGGCCTTCATCCGCGAGGCTGTGGCCGAACGCGGGTTACCCTATCTCGGTCTGTGCCTTGGCCATCAATTACTCGCAGACGCGCTGGGTGGCGAAGTTGGTCCGTCCGACATCCCAGAGATTGGTGTCTTGGATGTCCAGCTGACTGAAGTCGGTGCTTCGGGTGTGATCTTTGATGGCCTGCCGGAGCGGTTCCCGTGCCTCCAGTGGCATTCTGCTGAAGTGAAGAAGATGCCGGCTGGTGCTTCGTGTTTGGCAACGTCACCTGATTGCGCGGTTCAGGCCATGAAATGGGAAACGCGTGCATTCTCGGCGCAATTCCACATTGAAGTAGAGGCGGACACTGTCGACAATTGGTCTGAAATTCCTGAATACGCAGATGCGTTGAACAAGGCCTTTGGCGACGAAGGCGTTGCGAAGCTGAAGGCGGATGTCGATGTCGAAATCGCCAATTTCAACAAGATGGCGGAACGGCTTTACATCAACTGGCTGCAGATGACGGCTCAGACCTAAGTTTCAACGCGAAGTCAAAACGAAAAGGGGCCACGCAATGGCGTGACCCCGATCGATCAGTAATTCAGAGTTTTCTGAATTAGTAAGTCGTTGTGACGTTCTGCGTCGCCAAGTGACCCGAAACCCGGTCCGCCAGGCTTGTTGTGCCTTCACCGACCGAAGTCAGGACAGCAATGCCGAGGCCAACGATGGCTGCGGTCAAAACAACCCAGTCAACTGTGACTGCGCCGGATTCGTCGTTTAGGAATGCGTTCATGCGTTTCATGGGTATCTCCTTTTCACTCATTACAAGAACTCAATGTTTGCGGCACCGCATGGTTAGTTGCCGCTACGATGTTCGTTGTGACTAATAAATGGGGCATCATCAGGGCCAAATGAGTGGGAAAATTTTGGCATTCGCGCCAAAACCACAGAAAACCGCAGTCAAACTGGGAAACAATACGTTTCCTACGCTTTAGATTGAGCGCTTCGTTGCATTTCTACGATCGGGTCTGACCGGAAGAGATTAAGTTTCCGCAGCGCGTGTTAGCGAGAGCCTCGCGGTTTCAAGATGCTCTTTCATCTTGGAGGCGGCGCGCTCCGGTTCGCGGGATCTGATCGCATTCAGTATCTCGCGGTGCTGATGGTTGTACTGATTGATGATCTGGTTATCGAGCGTCAGTTGGCGCATGCGGGTCCATTCGTCCAAGGAACGCACAGAGTTCATTTGGCCGATGAGCCACATGAGAAGCGAATTCCGCGTAGAGTTTGCCAAGGCTCGATGAAACGCGGTGTCGGCCTCCGCGCTTTTCTGTGCGTCGCCGACGGGCGCATCCCTGCGGTCGCAA
>JAPPOI010000266.1:4887-5303 GCA_028818055.1 Boseongicola sp. | reverse complement strand
AGCGAAGCGGGCATCAATCAGTTCAAGGGGCGTCGCCTCTTCCACGGCAACAGGCAAGGCATTGCGGTCGCGAGCGGTGACATAGGTTCCGCTGCCAGCTCTTGTTTCGAGAAGGCCCTCCTTCTCAAGTTGATATAGAGCGTCGCGAAGAGTGTTCCGTGCAACGCCGTACCCCTCGGCCATTTGCCGCGACGCAGGCAGGCGTTCGAATCGCCGAAAAGTACCGTTCTCGATAGAGCGGCGGACCTCTGCGGCGATGTCGGCGGAACTGCGTCTTGCCATAATATTCCTCGTTGTGATCCAATTATGATCCAATATGCTTGATTCTTACGCAATAGGCAAGAAATTGGATCAGAAACCATTTGATTTTGGTCTTTGAGTTTTCCAAAGTGTCGCCAACGTTATGAAACCTGAAT
>JAPPOI010000266.1:0-4877 GCA_028818055.1 Boseongicola sp. | reverse complement strand
GAATGGGAGATCGGGCGGATGGCTTTTCCGGAACATGCGGATTTTGTGATCGTTGGAGCAGGAATCCACGGAGTTTCGACAGCTTGGAAACTGGCTGAGCGTTTGCGCGAAAAAGGCGAAGAAGTCGAAGGCCGAATTGTTATTCTCGAAAAATCTGGAATAGCGGCCGGAGCGTCGGGCATCGCGTGTGGCGTTGTTCGGAACAACTACTTCCAACCAGCGATGCGTCGCCTCATGGCGCATTCGGTGGATGTGTGGGAAAGCGATCCCGAGGGTCTGAGCTACCACCCGGTTGGGTATATGCAGATTTCCAGCGAGTCGATGCATGACGACGTTGGCTCAATCTATGAGCAGCAGCAGGCCATCGGTTATGACAGCGTTTTCATTGAAGGCGAAAACGCGTGCACATCTTACATGCGCGGCATCTTTGATGATTGGCAGGCTCAGAACATAACCAGCGTTCTGCACGAAAAGCAGGGCGGCTTCTCGAACCAGACAAAGACGATGTACGCCCTGGCCAAGAAGATCGAGGACATGGGCGTGCGTATTCTGACTGGGGTCGAGGTCAAAGGCTTCAACTCCATGAACGGGTCAGGCGCAATTCAGTCGGTCGAGACAAATAAGGGCACAATTTCCTGCGAGCGCGTCATCATCGGCGCCGGACCTTGGGTCCGTGATTTCTGGGACATGCTGGGTCTGCCAAAAAGCATCACAGTGAAAGGTCTGGATGGCCAAGTCCATGAAGACGTTCCGATGTGGCGGTTCTGGCAATTGGAAGAGGGCGTTCTTCTGGTTTATCCGGATACAGGCCGGGCTGACGACGGTTCGCTACCACCGGTGATCCACGTTGATACCGATGCACCACTGACGTCGACCGTCGACGGTTCGCTTATCACCGAGGAGATGTGGGGCATCTACTATAAACCAGATTTCCACTTTGGCGGAATTCAAGGCGGCGCTTCGCCTTACAAAGTCGAAACACCAGTCGACCAGGTGCAGATCGATCCATACGGGCCATCCAGCCCGGAATTTGTGGCAAGTTCTGAGTTTGCACACATGTGGGTCAGCGCTTTGGCGCACTGTCAAAAGCGGTACGCAGGCACCATGCCGAAGTACCACAGAGAGGCCTCAGGGGGCATTGGCTGCTTCACAGCAGATAGTTTCCCGGTCTTCGACCATTTCCGTGAAAACGCAACGATCATCGCTGACAGCAACCATGGCTGGAAGATGATCGGCGTCGGCCACCTGATCGCCGACGAAGTATTAGGACAGTCTCAAGAGTTGTTGGAGCCGTTCCGGTTTGACCGGTTCGCGAAAGGCGAGCTGCATCCGGTGTCCAACAGCCCATATCCGTGGAGCTAGAAACGGTTTGACGAAATTCTAGCCCAACTCAGGTAAGTCCGCCGGCAGAGCGGGCTACCACGACCAGCAAGGAGAAACATTTTGGCCACCGATCTCGAAAGATTTGTAGACGCGCCAGGGCGCGACGAGAAGATCAAGCAAGTGCGCGAGATGATCGACAGAAAAGGTATTGAGTATCTTTATCTTCAGTTCGTCTCGGTCACCGGCAAGATCATGGGTAAGGGCATTCCTGCTGACCACTGGGAGACAGTTGCGAAAAAGGGCTTTCAGCTGGTCTACGGCGCAACGGTGAACCTCTTCACTGACCGCGCGGGCAATTACCTCGGTTACGGCCCGGAAGCTGCCGAGTTGGTTGGTATTCCGGAACCGGAAACTTTCATGCAGTTGACTTTGGCCCCGCAGATCGGGCGTTTCTACTGTACTCTTTTCCGGAACCGCGAAGAAAAAGAGGATCCGGGTGGATACCTGACGTCTGACTGCCGCGGCAACTTGCGCCGGATGCACGAAGACTTCCAGAAAAAGCATGGACGTTCTCTTCGGATCGGTACCGAGCCGGAAATGATGTGGCTGAAGTTCGATGAAAACGGCAAGCCAAGGGACGGTTTCTCGAAGCCCTATTGCTATCACATCGACCAGTTTGAATCGCTGCGTCCGGTTTCGATGCAGGTCATCAAATACGCACGCATGATGGGTCTGGACATGATCCAGGGCGACCATGAAGACGCCCCGGGCCAGCTGGAGCTGAACTGGATGTTCGATGACGTTCTGCGGAACGCCGACCGTCTGACCACATACCGCCAGATTTGTGCTCAGGTTGCACGTGATCACGGAATCTTTGCCTGCTTCATGACGAAGCCGTTCATGGGCGTTTCAGCATCTGGCTGTCACCACAACATGAGCCTCTGGCGCGGTGGTGAAGATGAGTTTGTCCGTACCGGTAATGATCCGGACGATTTGCCGGGTATGCGCGAGAACTACATGTACGTGAAAGGTGGCGAGAACACCTTCATGCCGGACGACGACGATCCGCAGATGCCGGGCAAAGAGGGGCTTGAAGCGATCGGCGGCGTTGTCCACCACTTGCAAGCGCTTACTGCCGTTGGCTGTTCGACCGTGAACTCGTATCGCCGTCTTTGGGATACAGGTTTCTGGGCACCGGTCTTCGCGGACTGGGGCTTCCAGAACCGGACGACAGGTCTGCGGGTATCGGCTCCGGGTCGTTTCGAATACCGGTCGGTCGACTCAATGGTGAACCCATATCTGATGGGTACGACGTTGCTTGCTGCCATGGATGACGGCATCGACAACAAGTTGGACCCAGGTGAGCCGGAAGAGCGCAACATCTACGAAGCCATCGAACAGGGCAAGCAGGTCAAGAAATTGCCGATGTCCTTGGGCGAAGCGCTTGAGTTCCTGGAAAACAACGAAGTTGTCCGCCGGGGTATGCCGGGCGAAATGTACCGTCTGTTCCATGAGTATAAGCACGATGAATACGCGCGGTTCATGTCGACAGTCACGGATTGGGACAACGATACCTACATGGAATGCCTGCCATAAGGGCAAGGTAGCGGGGCGGACTTCGGTCCGCCCAGTTCATCATCTTGTTGGACGGGAAAGTCCCCGTCACGCGAAAGAGAGGAGGCACCGCAAATGTGCGGAATTGCTGGATTAATTCACAAGGGCAAGAGCTCGAATGTCGGTGGAGAGATGACCGCGATGCTTCAGGCTTTGAAGCATCGGGGACCAGACTCGACCGGCTACGCTGTTTACGGTGAACCGTCTGACGGTGACTACGTGATGCGTGTCAAAGTGGCAGAAGCCGAAGACATGGATCGTGGCCGCGGTATCCACGCGGTTTTGGAAGAACGCATCGAGCAGGTCGACGCAATTCTCGCTGAGCATGGTGCATCGGTGAAATCGAAGGACCGGGTTCGTCCTTACGCACTGCGCTATGTCATCAGCCATGATGGCGACACTGGCGAAATGGCTGAACACATCGAGGAAATCGATGACGTCGAAATCCTGTCGTTGGGTAACGGTCTTGAGCTGATCAAGGATCTTGGCGACGCGACGGTTGTGGCTGAAGCGTACGGCTTGGAAGACTTCCAGGGCACACATGGTATCGGCCACACACGGATGGCCACAGAGTCGGACGTCGACATCAAATCGGCGCACCCCTATTGGGCGTTCCCGTACAACGATGTCAGCGTTGTTCACAACGGCCAGATCACCAACTACTGGATCATGCGCCGCGAAATGGAGCGCAAAGGTCACCGGTTCATGTCGAACTGCGACAGTGAGTTGCTGGCGGTTTACACTGCGCACAACCTGGCAAACGGCGTGAGCCTTGAAGAAAGCCTGAAGCGCTCGATCGAAGAGATCGATGGCGTGTTCACCTATCTGGTTTGCACAAAAGACCAATTGGGTATGGCCAAAGACACAATGGCGGCTAAACCGCTCGTTCTGTATGAAAGTGACGACCTGATCGCCATGGCTTCGGAAGAGGTCGCGATCCGCGCCATTCTTCCAGAAGAAATCGACACTTATGACCCGTATGATGAGGAGGTCCGCGTATGGCAAGCGTGAGCGATGCCGAACTCAAGTCCATGACCCAAGAGGAACGGGTCAAGGCACTTGGCATGACAACCGACCAGCTGACAGGCCGGTCGATGTACATCGAGTTTGACCCTGATGCGACCGAACGGTTTGCATATCCATGGGCGCCAGACGTCGACTTCAACAAGCGTACAGAGCTGGATTGCGACGGGAAGACGACGACCGAGGTCAATTCTTCCATTCGCGAGCTGATGGCTGAAGGCTATGGAACGATTGTGCTTCAGAACCCTCGGGGTATGCACTCGCTTGGCGTTGGCGTTCTGTCGAAACTGAACCTGATCATCGAAGGCTCGACCGGATACTTTGCGATTGGTTTGATCGACGGGCCGAACGTGCGCGTGAATGGCCGGGTTGGTTGGTCATGTGGTGAGAACATGATGTCTGGCACGGTTGTCATCGAGAAGAACGCGGGTTCGACTTTTGGTGCAGCTATTCGTGGTGGTGATCTGGTCTGTAAGGGATCGGTTGGTTCACGGACCGGCATCGACATGAAGGGCGGAACGATCCTTGTTGGCGGAGACACCGGGGCGCTGTCAGGCTTCATGATGCAACGGGGCCGGATGGTTGTTTGTGGAAATGCCGGCAAGAACCTCGGCGACTCGATGTACGACGGAACGATCTATGTCGGTGGTGAAATCCAGTCCTGCGGTGTTGATGCTGTTGAGGCTGAATTGACCGATCTAGACAAAGCGTGGCTCACCCGGAAGCTGACCCAGTACGGTCTTATGCCGGAAAAAGGCGTCGATCACTTCACAAAGATCGTCGCGGGCAAGCAGCTCTGGAACTACGACAATCTCGAACCGAACGAGAAGAAACTCATCCTCTAAGGGACGGCCTTCCGTGTGAAGTATGCCCTATAACCCTTTGAAAGGAATAAAAAATGGCAGATGGAAACCCAC
>JAPPOI010000332.1 GCA_028818055.1 Boseongicola sp. | reverse complement strand
AGGCTGTCCGTCGGGCCCGCGATCATGTCGATGCCGACGCGGCCAAACAGAGTGCGCTTGGCTTCCGCCACAAATTGGTTTCCTGGGCCCACCAGCACATTTGCTTTCGGCAGATCAAAGAGACCCATGGTCATCGCTGCAACACCTTGAACACCGCCCATGGCAAGAATGGTATCCGCACCACAAAGGTCGGCGGCGTAAACGATGGCCGGGGCAACCCCCTCGCCCGGACGCGGTGGAGAGCAGGCGACAATACTACCACAGCCGGCCACTTTGGCTGTTGTGACGGTCATGATTGCCGACGCAATGTGCGCGTATCGACCGCCAGGAATGTAACATCCTGCTGCGTTCACTGGCATTGCACGCTGTCCCGCGATCAGGCCGGGCACGATTTCGGTTTCGAAATCAGTGAGCGATGCTTTTTGCGCTTCGGCAAACAATTTGACGTTTGCATGCGCAAACTGGATGTCGGCCTTCAGCTTGTCAGGAACCTTGGCAGAAGCCGCTTCGATGTCGGCTCTGCTTAGCTTCAGCGGTCCTTCGTACCGGTCGAATTTGGCGGCGTACTCCATCGCCGCTTCGTCGCCCCGCGCTTCGATATCGTCCAGGATACCTTGCACCGTCGCGGTCACGTCGGTTGCGTCCGTGCGCGACGTGCGCGGGGCTTTCTTTAAGTACTCGCGAGCCATTTTATCCTCCGGCTAACACGCGTGGCAGCCAAAGCACCAGTTGTGGGAATATGAACAGAAGCGCCAATCCGACAAGTTGGACCAACATGAATTGCATCATACCAAGATAGATGTCCTTCAGGTCCCAATTCGGAACAACGCCTTTCAGGAAGTATGCTGAGAGTGCCACGGGCGGACTGAGCCACGCCGTTTGCAGGTTCACCGCGACAAGGATGCCAAACCAGATCAACACCTCGCTTCCGTTTGCGAACGCACTGTTAATCTCGTGTAGCTTCAGCGAAATCACGGTGGGCAACAGGATTGGTACCACGATCAGTACGATCGGCACCCATTCCAGGGGCCAGCCCAACAAGAAGATCAGCGCCATGATCATCAAGAGCACTAGGTATGGCGACATATCGAGGCCCAAGAGAACCTCGGTCAGCATTCTTGGTGTTCCCAAGCTGCTGAACTGTGCGCCAAAGAAGTTGGACGCGGCGACAAGGAACATGATCAGCACGGTGATTTCCAATGCCTTGATCAGGCTGTCGAAGAACCCGGCGAAGGTGAACTTGCGATAGCCGATGGACAAGAGGATTGCGCCGAAGGCCCCCATTGCCGCGGCTTCTGCCGGTGTTGCGAAGCCAAGGAGGATCGAACCCAGAGCAAACGAAATCAGGATCGTCGGCGGCATCAGACCGGCAAAGAACTCTGTCCAGAGATCAGAGAACTGGAACCGCTCGGCTGCGTCAGCTTTGTAGATTGGCAAGCTTAGGACGGCGAGGACAGCGATGAGGATCACCCAAATCGTCGGCGTGATCATCGAATTGATGCTCTCTGCAGCAGCAAACCCGGTAACGGCAAGATAGGCATGCATGAGCACGGCCACCGGGAAAACCAACCGCAAGACATTTAGCGATTTGAATGCTGCGTATCCAAGCCCCAAGGCGACGAGAACAGCAACAAGACCGCCAAATGGAATGACGCCACCGAACGTTCCTCCGAGACCAAGTCCAAACACTCGACAAATGGTTAGAATGCCGAGTGAGACCAAGGCGACTTCAGCGCCGTAGTAGTCAGAAGTTTCTGGCTGATCTTCCTCCGCCAATATCGGTCCAAGACTTGGGTTAATCCAGCAACGTCCAAGTGTGTAGAGCAGGTAAAGCGACGCCAGAATTGCCCCCGGCAGGAAGGCGCCACGGAACAGGTCCAGAACGGAAACCTCAAGCACCGGTCCCATGACGATCAGCATGATCGATGGCGGGATCAGGATACCGAGCGTTCCACCTGCGGTGATCGCGCCTGCCGATAGCTGCACATTGTAAGCTGCCCGGCTCATCGTGGCGCCGGCCATGATACCCAGCAGCGTCACCGAGGCTCCAACGATACCGGTCGCCGCCGCGAAGATTGTCGAGACAATGAGAACCGCAATGTAAAGCGATCCGCGCACGCGGGCCATGATGTTCTGAATCGACGCAAACAGCCGCTCCATCAGACCGGCGGATTCCATAACGATCCCCATCAGCACGAAGAGCGGAACCGCCATTAGCTGGTCGTTCAGCATGGTGGAGTTCGTGTTCAATGTCATCAGCAGAGTCGTCAGCTTGAAGTTCGCCCCCCAGATGCCGAAGACGAAGGCCAGGAAGATCAGCGTGAATGAAATCGGGAAGCCGATGAAGATGACGAACAGCATCGCGCCCAGCATGATCAAACCGATTATTGGTTTATCGAGGGTCGGACGCGCCGACATTATTTCCGTAAACCATGCACCACCGGGCACGATATCGGGCGCAAAGACAGCAAGCATCAGCCAGATGAGCCCAATTACGTAAACGGGGAGGAAGCGGACAAAGATTCGCTCGCGTTCTTTACCCATCTTGTGGAAGGCGCGGAAAATCTCGGGAATGCCCTGCAATGCTAGCAAAAGGCCGCCGACCGGCATCGCCAGTCGAGCCGGCCAAAGAATTGGCCCCCAAGCGCTATCAAGCGCCATGGTCTCACCTGTTGAATAGGCAAGCCACCAGAACTGGGACGCGACGACGGTGAACAGGATCATCGACGGCATGAAGAAGAAGAGGTAAAGAATGGCGTCGACGGTGGCTTGTGTCTTGTCGGACCAAAGTCGGTAAAGGAAGTCGGCGCGAATGTGCACTCCGCGCATCAAGCCATATCCTGCGGCGGCCATGAACAACACGCCTGCAAGCATGCGGCTTGTGTCATAAACCCATAGCGTCGGACCAAGTCCAAAGGCGCGTGCGACGCCTCCCATGCCCGCATCAATGAGGATAGCGTCCAAGTTTCTTGAAAGCACCTCGTAGACCACGACGGCGATCAGCGGCACCATCATGAGCGCAATGATCTGGCCAGCGCGATAATTGAGCACGTCAATGAACGCCGTTATCGGGCGTTGCCAAGCTGTCATGTCTTCGGGGGTTTCCCCAGGCGCTTCCGCCCGTCGTTCCGCGATCAGTTCGTCAGCGACTTCGAGATCCTCGGGATTCGGCTCGTCTGCAGCCATGACACTCTCCCTTTCGTTTGCGCCCTCTTTCGAGGTGCTTCTTTTTGGAAAAAGACTTTAGCCTTTATCGAAAAAGAAGCGCAGGGCCCGTGGGCCCTGCACAGTAAGTTCATCTTACTTCAATGTGTCCGCAAATGCGCGACCCAAGCTGGCGTTCGAAGTCTGAGCACCCGACCAGAAAGGAACAGCCACTTCAGCGAACGCACGCTGAGATGCCCATACTTCTGCGAAGAACTCGTTCTCGTCGGCAGCTGCCTGAAGCGCCTTGGATGCGGCCGCTGAGTATTCGGTGAAGTAGTCAGCTGGCGTGTCTTCAAGGATAACGCCGTGGTTGTCGGTCAGGTCTTTCAGAGCCTTGCCGTTTTCGAAGATACGGTACGACAGCGACTTAGAAAGCGACGCGTTTGCAGCAACTTCCAGTGCCTTCTGCTCAACCTCGGACAGGCTGTTGTAGAAGTCGCCATTGACGTACATGTCGGCGTTAACTGTGACCTGGTGCAGACCCTGCAGATAGTAGTGCTTCAGAACTTTCTGGAAGCCAAATACAGAGTCAGGCTTCGGGCAGCACCATTCAGCTGCGTCGATTGTGCCTTTTTCCAGAGCTGGAAGGATGTCGCCGCCGCCCATAGCAACAGCAGGAACACCAATGTCAGCGTAAGCCGCACCAACCATGCCTGGAGGGGCACGGAAGCGCATTTTACGGAAGTCATCCATGGATGCGATCGGCTCTGGGAACCAACCCAGGGCTTCTGGGCCAACTGGCTGAAGCATAAAGCCTTTGACGTTCACGCCCATTTCGTCCCACAGGCGGTCATAAAGCTCTTTACCGCCGCCGTACTGGAACCAGCTGAGGAATGCGATGTTGTCAAGGCCAACACCGGCGCCAGCAACAGGTGCACCAAAGAGGTTTGCAGCAACGTGCTTACCGCCCCAGTAGTGTGTCCAAGCAAAGCCGCCTTCAACAAGACCGGCGTCAACCGCGTCCATGATGTCGCGTGGGCCAACAACGGCACCTGCAGGCAGAACTTCGATTGTCAGCGAGCCACCTGTCAGGGCGGCAACGTCTTTGCCGAACTCGTTCAGCATGAAGACTTCGTCCGCAGTCGACGGAAGAACCGACTGAATGCGGAGCACTTTCTCGGCAAGTGCCGAGCTGGCCATTAGCGACAACGCAAGAGCGCCAGTCGCTACGGTTTTAAGGTTGAACATGGTTTACCTCCCTTATGTCCAATGCCCTCTGAATTTATTGACGCTTAGGGCGAAGGCTCGATCCTAAGCGGTGTTTGGATCCCGAAAATCGTCTCGATCAGTGCCCCTTGCCCATATCCCATCCCTCGATAAGGCCCAGCATGGGACCGACGCCAAGTTGAGCGTCAAAGACCCCACGAACAAACATTTCTCCGGCAACGTACAACAGTACAACAAGGCCCAGCCAAGATATCCACGGATATTTAGTCAGTATTTTCATGATGATCGTGGCAGCAAATGCCATCAACAAAATGGCCAGGCCCAGCCCGAATACCAACATTACAGTATCGCCATCAGCAATAGCTGCCACCGCCAGAACATTGTCCAGCGACATGGAAACGTCTGCAATAGTGATGGATATCAAAGCCTGTTTCATCGTCCGCCTAGGCGGACCGGTGTACCCTGCTTCTAGATCTTCCGCGGTCTCCATCGCGACCTCGGCTTTCTCATCGACGTGCTCGCGTATTTCCACAAAGAGCCGCCAACACACCCAGAACAACAGCAACGCACCAACAAACAACAGCCCTGGGATGCCCAGCAAGGTTGTGGCGATGATGGCAAAAAGAATGCGCAGCAAAGCCGCGATGACCATGCCGTAGAAAATCGCCCTTTTGCGTAATTCTGGGCTAAGACCCGCGGCAGCCATGCCGATGATCAGAGCGTTATCACCCGACAAAATCAGGTCGGCAATGATGATCTTTCCAAAATCTGCAACTGTATCAATCATGCTCGCGCGGCCTCCAAAACCATGTCACTCGCCTTCTCACCGATCATGATTGCTGGCGCGTTTGTATTTCCAGAAACGATCTGAGGCATGATCGAGCAGTCCGCCACACGGAGCCCGTCAATGCCTTTGACCCGTAGTTTTGCATCCACAACAGACATCGGGTCGTTACCCATTTTGCATGTGCCTGTTGGGTGATAGATCGTCACACTTGTCCGGCGCGCCCAATCAAGGATGGCGTCATCATCATCGTCTGCGACGTCAGCCCCGGGGGCGTGTTCTTCTGTAATATGGGACGCCAAAGGCGCGTGTCGTGCAATCTTCCGCGCAATTTTGATGCCGTTCACGATTGTTCTGCAATCCGTATCCGTTGCCAGATAATTCGGATGAATCGCCGGATGATCGTCCATATTAGGCGACGTCAATTCCAGGTGCCCGGCGCTTTCTGGGCGCAATTGAAGCACTGACGCGGTGAAGGCCGAAAACTTATGCGGGCCTTCTGCGGGGCTATCAGCGCTCCAAGGTTGAATGTGGAATTGGATGTCAGGCGTTTTCAGATGCTCTTCGGTTTTCAGGAACCCGGTTCCAAGCGACGCAGCCATTGTCATCGGGCCAGTCTGAGACACTGCGTATTGAAGCGCCATTCCGGCCTGCTTGAAGATGTTCGACGCCTCGGTGTTGATCGTCGACAAATCGGTCTTGAATACCGGTCGAGCCTGAAGATGGTCCTGCAGGTTCTTCCCCACCCCACCCAATTCGTTGACGACGGGAATGTTTTTCGCCTGAAGTTCTTCGCCATCACCGACGCCAGAAAGCATAAGTATTTGAGGCGACCCAATTGCTCCGGCAGAAAGAATGACCTCGTGGCGGGCACTTATCGTCTTCAACTCTCCGTTCAGGCGAACGCGAACACCAGTCGCACGGCCATTTTCAATGACGACCTTCTCGGTTTGCGCATTTGTCACAATTTCGAGGTTCTGGCGGTTCTTGGCAGGCTTCAAATAAGCGACCGCCGACGAACACCGCCTGCCACCCTTCATGGTCAGCTGAAAGTACCCGACACCTTCCTGATCGTCGCCGTTGTAATCCTCGGCACGCCGATAACCCGCAGCGACAGCGGCATCGACCCATTTGTCGACAACTTCTCTTGTCAGACGTGACGTCTGAACTGAAAGAGGGCCATCATATCCGCGCACATCGCTTCCGGACTGACCCTTCCAGCTTTCTGCGCGTTTAAAATACGGAAGAACATCGTCCCAAGACCAACCGGAATTACCAAGCTGCGCCCAATGATCATAGTCCTCGGGTTGGCCGCGCACGTACAACAGTCCATTGATTGAGCTTGAACCGCCCAAAACGCGCCCGCGCGGCCAAGAAATGGATCGGCCAGCGATCCCCGCATCGGGCTGCGTTTTGTACATCCAATCTGTGCCGGGGTTCCCCATTGTTTTGAAGTAGCCAACGGGAATGTGGATCCATGGATTGGTGTCGCGTGGCCCCGCTTCCACCAAAATAACCTGATAACGTCCGTCCGCAGAAAGCCGATTGGCCAAAGCACAACCAGCGGAACCCGCGCCAACAATGACGAAATCAGCTTCCATTTCCTCCCTTTTCGCAAAAATTGGGACTTTTCGTCCCGTTTTTGTTAAAATAAGACGTTAACGTGATTCGTGAGAAACGCAATCCTTAGATTTTGCCGGGCAAGCTAGGAACCAATAATTGGCAGACAGTGATCGCATACCAACCAATCTGAGAATGCTGCTCATGCTCGAGGTCATTTCAAATGCCGGAAAACCTTTGACGGCTACAGATATCGGGCGAGAAGTTGGGCTGGCCAAACAGACTTCGCAGCGCCTTTGTGCAACCTTGGAGTCCGAAGGGTTTCTTATAAGGCATGCGAATTCGAAAAAGTTCGTTCCCGCTCGTCGTGCGCGATTGATGTCGTCGGGGTTATTGCACGCATCGCGATCTCACATAGCCCGCCGCCAAGTACTTCAGGACGTGGCGCAAAAAGTTCAGGAAACGGTCAACTTCGTTGTCCCAGAAGAAACCGGCATGAGCTATCTTGATCGCGTTGAAACCGATTGGCCGTTCCGCGTTCAATTTCCGATCGGTTCAAATGTTCCGTTTCATTGCACCGCAAGTGGAAAGACTTTCATGGCAAGCCTGCCCCCAAAAGCACGCAAGTCATTCGTCAATGGATTGAATTTGACCCGGCACACTCAGCACACTCACGTGACCACGGAGTCTTTGCTTGGAGATTTAGCGAAGGTTGCCAAGCGCGGGTTCGCCTTGGACGAAGAAGAGTTCATAGACGGCATGATCGCCATTGCGGTGCCAGTTTACGATCCTCAAGGCCAGTTTGCCGCCGCCCTGGCCTTTCACGGACCGACCCAAAGGATTTCGATCGACACGATTGTGTCGCGACAAGACATATTGCGGGAAGGAGCGGAGCGCTTAACGGATGTTCTGTTTGGAGACGTTTAAGTTTCAGCGAAGGCCGACCCAGTATCGCGAACTACTGAAAAATTTAAGTAAATAAGTTGATACGGCGATTGTTTGGCGTCGATTCAACTGGACTTTTGTCTGAAAATTAACTCGACACAGATACGAATTAGCCTGCACGAAAGAAATTTCTACAGGCGATAATGACAGAAA
>JAPPOI010000408.1:6427-7838 GCA_028818055.1 Boseongicola sp. | reverse complement strand
CCCCAGAACCTGCCATACCCTTGAGCATCCCCCGGGCCGCCCAAACGCCCATCGCCATCCAGATCCATCGACGTTGGCAATCCTCGATTGGGCGCGCGCGCAACCAGATGATCGTATTCCTGCAAATGCCTAGCGAATGCGTTCAGCGCATGGCGCTGAAGGTCATAGTCGATGCCGGACAAAATCAAGACATCTGCATTCGCGGCACGGATCACGTTTGAAACCGCTAGAACCTGCGGATCATCGCCCGACAATATATCGCGCAACAATAGCCCCGGGCCATCTCGAGATAGTTCAGTGTGGTAAATCGCGATCCGAAGGGTGTCAGCGGTCGATTGCGCGCCCCACAGCAGCGACAGGATCAGGCAGGTAACAAGCCCTCGTGACCTTCGTCGTCGGTTTTCTGGCGCAGACGCTTTTCGGCGATCATCGCAGCAATTCGACCCATGGCGATGCCACGCATGAAGAGCGATGCCGGTAAGAATGCCCAAGCTGCAACTGTCCAAACCAAGGTATGCGGATTTTCAAGCGAAACCGCGCCGAACAACGACGTCGCAGACTTCACAACCGCTGGCGTCAAGAATGGCAGAAGAAATCCTAACGCGATGTTAAAGCGCGCATCACGTTCCAATCGCTCGACAACATCGCCGCCGGCAGTTGGATCAAATGTTGGCAAGTTCACCCAGACATTGAATGAACCGGTGCGGATCGGCCAGCGACGCACGCGCTGCAAGATGATGAAGATCGCCAAGGTGATTAGCGAGATCAGATAACTGATGCCCGCCGAATTTCGAACCAGCTCAATGTGCTCAACGGACGCATCTGGCGGCAGCATTAGAACAACCAGACGAACGGGCGAATACGGGAAATCGATCACACGCCCAACGGAAGCACCTATCTGTTCGACAATCATGGTTAGTGTCGAAGGCATGATTTGTCCGCGCGACAAAAGCGCAAGCAAAACAACGGTTAGGAACAAAGAGCTGAAGCGAATTCGATTAAACGGAGGCGCGTCGCGAAACTCGATCAAGCCGGGATAAGACGATGCGTATTCGAAGATCGTCAATCCAGCTCCAAACAGAGCCACCAATGTGACGATCTGCGCGGTGTCCGAGGTCATGCCAGGCAACAACAAAGACGGCGTGGCGATCAGAAGAACGACCAGACACGCCCGAACCAATGCTCCTGCAAGACGGAGTAACACGTTACTGCCCCTTACCCGCCAGCGCGGTCGATGCCGACGCCGGTCGATTATTACCTATCCACCGCTGCCGGTGGTTTGCCTCATTTTTGCCCAATTTCTGCCTTCTTTCGACACATGCGGCAAGATCACCCTAGTGAATTGACCGCTTACTTGGGCAATTTCGTGGTGGGATTGGTGCGACTTTGCATCATTTCGCTTAACAAAAAG
>JAPPOI010000408.1:0-6417 GCA_028818055.1 Boseongicola sp. | reverse complement strand
AAAATCGTGCCGCCCAACGGGGCGGCCCAAGATTTTGTGCTTAAAATTCAATCAGACCCAAGGTCGGGCTTGGCTTGCCTTTTCCTCGAAAGCGTCGATCGATGCTGCCGCATTCTCGAAGGTTAGGCCGATGTCATCGAGCCCATTCAACAAGCAGTGCTTCTTGAAGGCGTCGACTTCAAACCCGATTTCACCACCGTCAGGTCCTGTGATCGTCTGGCTTTCCAAATCGACGGTGAGTGTCGCATTGGCTCCGCGCTCGGCGTCTTCCATGAGCTTGGCGTGATCTTCCGGAGAAACGACAATTGGAAGGATGCCGTTCTTGAAGCAGTTGTTATAGAAGATGTCTGCGAAACTCGTCGAAATCACGCAGCGGACCCCGAAGTCCAACAAGGCCCAGGGCGCATGCTCGCGGCTTGATCCGCATCCAAAGTTGTCGCCAGCAACAATGATCTGCGCATCGCGATATGCTGGCTGGTTCAGAACAAAATCTTCGATCTCGTTCCCATCACGGTCATAGCGCATTTCGTCAAATAGGTTCACACCCAGCCCGGTCCGCTTGATCGTCTTCAGGAATTGCTTTGGAATGATCATGTCAGTGTCGATATTCACCAATGGCATTGGTGCTGCGACGCCAGTGAGTTTTGTGAACTTTTCCATCTCTAGTGCCCTTCGAATTTGTAGCGCCTAAACGCCACATTCCTCACGCGAGAGCAAGTAAAATAGAAAAGAGCCGCCTCGAAAGGCGGCTCTGTACTTAGCTATATAGCTTTTGGTCTGTCAGACTCAGATCACGACTTCTTGCGGCGCATTGCAGCAAGACCACCGAGACCGCCCAGAAGCAACCAGCCAGCAGCTGGCACAGGCACTACAGGCGTTCCAGTTGGAGGCGTGATGATAATCTCACCGATCTTGGCTTTGATAAAGCCTTCCAAGAACGTGTTGGTGCTGACAACAAAATCAACAAGGCTGAACTCGGCACCTGTTGGATTGGCGGTTGGACCATACTCGGTACCGCCATTTGAAACGATGATGTTGTTCAGATAGCCCAGATTTTTCAGCATATTTCCAAACGCGGTATAGCCCGCTAGGTCACCTACATAGCCATCACCTTCTCCAAGCGTGTCATCGGAATCTTCATCAGTAAGTAGGACCAATGAACGGACCGTATTTGGACGCCACCCGATGTCGCCAACAAGTGATCCGCCAGGCAGCACAGAAGCCATGGCTTGCAAGCCATCTTCCTCTGCTCCACCGTAGCTGATGCCGGATATTGCTGTATTCAGCGCCGTTGCATCGTCTGTGATCGCCGAAACTAGTGTTGGACTGTCCGTATAAGAAATGACCCCCGCATGAACGGTATCAATAGCGGCATCCAATGCAATGCCGGTCATAACTTCGCCGATTCGCGCAGCAAGAGTTGCGCCCTCGTCGCTCATCGAACCAGAATCATCGATTACAAAAACCAAATCGACGTTTTTGCCTGTTGCAGCGTACGCACCGCTAGCAACTAATGCAGTAGTTGCGGCCAAAGCCGCGATTGTCTTTTTCATGATGTACCCCCACAAAATTAACCGAAAAACAAATTGGTTATCCTTCAATCATACTCGAAGAACTGGAGTTCTCCAAAAGTTTTCCACAGAAAACGTGAAAAGGCGAAGCTGATTGAGCTTCGCCTTCTATGTATCTGGAAAAATTCATTTTTCACGCCCGACTCTGCGGATCAAAACCGTGAAAAATGTTCTACTTACTCACACCGTGAAAGTAATCAAACATTAGAATCAGTTATTGAGGGCCCTAATATCGGTCAGTCGTCCAGTGATCGCGGCAGCTGCTGCCATCGCCGGTGACATCAGGTGCGTACGCCCTTTATACCCCTGACGACCCTCGAAATTTCGGTTCGACGTTGACGCGCAGCGCTCTTCCGGAGCGAGCTGATCAGGGTTCATTGCAAGGCACATTGAACACCCGGCCATTCGCCATTCAAAGCCCGCATCTTTGAAGATGTCGGCCAGCCCTTCTTCCTCGGCCTGCGCACGCACCAGACCAGATCCTGGCACGACCATTGCGCGCATGCCCTCAGCGATCTTCTTGCCTTTCACGACGTCTGCAGCCGCGCGAAGATCTTCGATGCGGCCATTGGTACACGAGCCGATGAAGACGGTGTCGATTTCGATGTCGGTCAGCTTCTGGCCAGGTGTCAAACCCATGTATTCGATCGAACGCTGAGCGGCTTCCACTTTGCCACCTTCGAACGAACCTGGCTCTGGAACCACGTCAGTAATTGGCAAAACGTCTTCAGGTGACGTGCCCCATGTTACGACTGGCGCGATATCTTCGCCTTTGATCGTCACGACCAAATCCCAATCTGCATCGTCATCGGAATACAAGGTTTTCCAATATGCCAAAGCGGCTTCCCATGCTGCGCCTTTTGGCGCGTGCGGACGGCCCATCACATACTCGAACGTCTTTTCATCCGGCGCGATCAAGCCAGCGCGTGCACCGCCTTCGATGGCCATATTGCACACGGTCATACGACCTTCCATGGACAGATCGCGGATGGCTTCGCCGCAGTATTCAATCACGTAGCCAGTTCCACCAGCCGTGCCGGTTTTGCCGATCACAGAAAGCGTAATGTCTTTCGCGGTCACACCGGGGCGCAACTTGCCGGTGATCTCGACCTTCATGTTCTTCGATTTCTTCTGGATCAGCGTCTGTGTCGCCAGAACATGCTCAACTTCCGACGTACCAATGCCGTGCGCCAAAGCGCCAAATGCACCGTGGGTCGCCGTATGGCTGTCACCGCAAACGACTGTCATGCCGGGCAGTGTCCAACCCTGCTCGGGGCCAACAATGTGAACGATCCCCTGACGAATATCAGTGACCGGATAGTAGTGAATGCCAAATTCCTTGGCGTTCTTGTCCAACGCCGCCACCTGAATCCGGCTGTCATCCGGCATTTGTGCCGGATCGTCACGTCCGAGAGTTGTCGGGACGTTGTGATCCGGAACCGCAATTGTCTTTTCGGGCGCGCGCACTCTGCGACCGGCCATGCGCAACCCTTCAAATGCCTGCGTGCTGGTTACCTCGTGGACAAGGTGGCGGTCGATATAAAGGTGACAAGTGCCGTCCTCGGCCTCGTAAGCGACGTGATCGTCCCAAATCTTGTCATAGAGCGTGCGGGGTTTGGTCATGATGAGAAGTCCTTGAAAAACATAGATAAGCGCCAACGACGCGTGCGGCAGTTTGCACTCAGGCTAGTTGCGCAAGCACAGCTCTGGTCGCGCCATAAAACCGCCAAGGCAGGCGCGCGCGGTCATCCATGTCGAAAATCCGTGTCATAGACGGTCAGATACTCTGCCCGTCACGACTTATCAAGCTGAGCTGCTGCGATTTTATTCAGCTGCGAAGTCTCCGTAATCGCCTGCCGCCAGTTCTTCCGCTTCAATTGATTCAAACAGCGCCTTGAAGTTGCCTTCTCCAAATCCGTCATCCCCTTTTCGCTGGATGAATTCAAAGAAGATTGGACCAATCACCGTTTTCGAGAAGATTTGAAGCAGGATTTTAGTCTCTCCACCATCAACAACACCTTCACCGTCAATCAGGATGCCGTGCTTGGCCAGCTGATCCAAAGGTTCCTCGTGCCCGGCGACCCGATCTTTGGAAAGAGCGTAGTAACTTGAGGGCGGCGGAGGCATGAAGCGGATGCCGTTCTCATGGATCGCGTCGACCGCTTCATAAATATCCCGAGCGCCAACAGCGATGTGCTGGATACCCTCACCTTTGTATTTCTTCAGGTAGTTGACGATCTGCCCGGTTTCACCGCGATCCTCATTGATTGGAATGCGGATTTTGCCGCAAGGCGAAGTCAGCGCGCGGCTGAACAGCCCTGTGTATTTGCCTTCAATGTCGAAGAACCGGATTTCTTTGAAATTGAACAGTTCGCCGTAGAACTTGAACCAAACATCCATGTTCCCTTTGAACACGTTGTGCGTCAGGTGGTCGAGATAATGGAAGCCCACGCCAATCGGATGCGCATTCTGATGCCATTCGAATTCAGCGTTATAGGGACTTTCGTCCGCGTAATTGTCGATCAGATAGATCAGGCTTCCGCCAATCCCAACGATTGCAGGCACATTCATCACTTTACCAGGGCCGACATATTCTTCGGCTCCACGCTCAACTGCATGTTTCAACGTGTGTGCGGCATCGACCACGCGCCACCCCATAGAAGGCGCGCACGGACCGTGTTCTTCGATAAACGCTGCCGCATGAGTATTCGGCTCGGCATTGATGAGATACGTCACATCGCCCTGCTGCCAAACCTCGATAGCTTTGGACTTGTGGGTCGCCACATGTTCATAGCCCATCTTCGAAAAAAGCTCGCGCAGTTCATCCGGATTTGGGTGTGCAAACTCGACGAACTCGAACCCATCAGTGCCTGCCGGGTTTTCTTCCGAGATTGTCGATCGTGGTGCGTTGTGGGGGAACGGGCCCATTGGTATCTCCTGTGATGTGACGCAATGATACGGCCGCGCGCGCACAGAATCCGCGTGATTATCACGCAAAAAATATTGATATTGCGAACAACTTGTAAATTATTATCAATTCATGCGAGAATTACGCATGACTTCCATTGACACAACCGATCTTCGGCTTTTGACCGAACTTCAGAAAGACGCACATCTGACGGCGGAAGTGCTTGGGCAGAAACTGGGACTGTCAGCAAGTCAGATTGGGCGTCGGCGCCAGCGACTGGAAGCGGAAGGTCTGATTGAGGGATATCGCGCCCGCCTTTCCGCGGTAAATCTTGGGCTAGACGTTCAAGCGTTCGTATCTGTTCAAATGGTGACCCACGACCCGGGCAAAGTTCGGACTTTCACTCGAATTTTGGAGAACCGGCCCGAGGTTGTCAGCGCATGGACCTTGACCGGGGAAGCGGATTATCTGCTTCGGGTCTATTGCGAAAATCTCATGGCCCTGAATACACTTATACACAGCGTTTTATTACCGCACCCGGCTGTCGCTCGGGTGCAAAGTCAGATCGTTATGGATCAACTCAAGGCAGATGCCCCCTTACCCGTTTAAGTTGGGATGACATGGAAAGTTTTCTTTATCAGGCCGTCATCTATCTGACCGCCGCCGTGATTGCGGTTCCTTTGGCCGTCAGATTTGGGCTGGGCTCGGTATTGGGCTACCTCGTTGCGGGGCTTTTTATCGGTCCGGCCTTGGGTCTTGTCGCTGACACGGAAGATCTTCAGCATTTCGCGGAGTTTGGCGTGGTCCTGATGTTGTTCCTCATCGGGCTGGAACTCAGCCCTCGGACACTATGGGACATGCGCCATCGACTTTTGGGCCTTGGAGGCCTTCAAGTCGTCGTCACAATGACGGCTGTTACGGTCGGCTCGATGTGGATGTTCTCGCAACCATGGCAAACCGCATTAGCCGTCGGCATGATCCTCGCGCTATCGTCGACAGCCATCGTGTTACAGACCCTGAACGAGAAGCGTTTACTCCAAACCGGAGGTGGGCGCGCCGCATTCTCCGTTCTGCTGACGCAGGATATTGCTGTTATCCCAATGCTGGCGGCACTTCCCCTATTGGTTGTCACCGGCGCCATGAGCTTTGGCCCAGACGGTTCTATTACCCGAGCCGGACAAAACCCTGAGACCGATGATAAGGGTCACGGAGCGGACGAAGGTGCCGCCGCCGCCTTTCAGTTCATTGAAAGCCTGCCCGGCTGGGGTGTCACCCTGCTTACGCTAGCAGTTGTCGCGGGTGTTGTTTTGTTCGGTATTTTTGCAGTCCGGCCACTGTTCAAATTTGTCCACTTTGCCAAGCTGAGAGAGCTTTATACCGCCTTCGCTCTGCTGATTGTCGTCGGCATTGCTTTTTTGATGACGCTGGTCGGGCTTTCACCGGCGCTTGGATCATTTCTTGCAGGCGTCGTGTTGGCAAACTCGGAATTCCGGCACCAGCTCGAAAGCGACATTGCTCCGTTCAAGGGGCTATTGCTTGGCCTGTTCTTCATAACGGTCGGGGCAAGTATCAATGTGCCGTTGCTGCTGCGCGACCCATTCGAGATTGTCTTTTTCACTTTGCTCTTGATGGCGGGCAAGGCGCTCGTGCTTTACCTCCTTGCAATCATCTTCAAGATCAAAGGTCGAGACCGTTGGTTGTTTACGCTTGGTTTGGCGCAAGCTGGTGAATTTGGTTTCGTTCTCATCTCATTCGCCACTCAGCTTTCGGTGCTGGGCGACGCACTTGCTTCACGCCTCTTGCTGATCATCGCCCTTTCCATGTTGCTAACACCGTTGGCGTTCATCGTGTATGAGCGGCTTCATCATCGCATGTCTGGCGATGTGTCTGAGGATTCAGTGGCCGACGAATTCGACGCACAACACCCCATCTTATTTG